>JAJRST010000377.1 GCA_024278645.1 bacterium
CCAGACAACACGCCACTCATGAGGTTCAAGCCCCATTCTGACCAAGCCTATACCAGCAAAATATTCTGCTACTGTTAACAAAGACATTTGGTTATTCATGAAATAATATTACCTCTATGATAAAAGTTTAGAAATAGTGGGCGAATTCGTGTTATCCACGGAGACAAACTATGAGTTGTGTTACTTTATTGGACTCGGATAAAACACTGGTTGCCAGCAGGGATTCAACCTTGCTGATTTAAGCAATAGTCCGTTCCAGGGAGGTTACTCTCCCATCGCCTTGATCACCACGCGCTTGCGTCGCTGGCCGTCGAACTCGGCGTAATAGACGGCCTGCCAGGGGCCGAGGTCCAGCTTGCCGTCGGTGATCGGCAGGATGACCTGGTGGTGCATGAGCAGGCTTTTCAGGTGCGCGTCGCCGTTGACCTCGCCGGTGCGGTGGTGGCGATAGTCGGGGCCTTCGGGCGCCAGTTGCTGCAGCCAGTCGTCGATGTCCCGGATCAGGCCGGATTCGGCGTCGTTGACATAGATGGCCGCGGTGATGTGCATGGCCGAGACCAGCACCATGCCCTCTTTGATGCCGCTCTTTTGCACCGTCTCCGCCACGCGGTCGGTGATGTTGATGTACTCGCGGTGCTTTTCCGTGTTGAACCACAAATAATCCGTTTGAAATTTCATACTCTTTTCCCCAATCAATTCATCATTCAAAATTCATAACTCATCATTCTCTTACGCATCTCCAATGATCAACGCTTCACGCTCGAACAGCGCCTGGTTGATGTCGTCGACAAAATTGCCGATGTGCAGGAAGTGATCCTCAAAGACCTCTCTGGCGACATTGTCTTTCAGCAGGAGCAGCTCCTCTTTAATGTTGTCGGTCTCCTCCAGCATGTTCCATTCCAGTTCATAAATGCGTTGCAGGCGGTCTTTGTTGAGGTCAACCATGCCAAAGAAATGCCCGTGCAGATAGGTCGGCTCGGCCAGGCTGTCGCAGATGACGCCAAGTTTACGTCTGGCGCTTTCGATCAGGTCGTCCAGTCGCGCCTGCTCGGTTTTTTTTGCCGCTGTAAAGTTATTGTCCAACTGCTGCAGCAGGGCATTGATGTTGTGGATGACCTGGTTGCGAATCGCCTTGTCCGATGTTGCGCGCGACTCGGCGTTTTCGTAGCCTGTATAGTCCCCTATTCGATGTGTCAGTTTTTCCAGACTGCCGGATGTTGTCGAGGATTCGGGCATAAAATAACTCCTCTTGAGGTGAAATTGACTTGCTATTGAGAGGACTAAAAAAAGCCGCTGAATTTCGTTGTGTTCAGCGGCTTGCAATGACGAGGTAAAGGTTCGGGAATCATAGCAAGTCGATTCTGCACCGATGAAATTAAGCTTGTAATAATTCTATATAATAAAAATAATTTACATTATTTGCAGAACATCGACTTTCTCCCGAAGGAAGCTAAATATAATACGGTTTCGAAACAAAGTCAATGAATTTTTGGCTTTCATGGCAGAATGATTCGACGGCGGAAAAATTTACGATTTCTCTTGCAATTTTAAGCGTCAGCATTATATTTAATGATTAACGTTTATTATGATAAAAGGGTTTCGCATGTCAGTTTACGAAATTGTTCAAAAACGCCGTTCCATCCGGCGGTTTCAACCGAAGAAAGTGCCGCTCATCACCTTGCGCAAGATTGTCGATTCCGGTCGCATGGGCCCCTCGGCGATGAACCTGCAACCCTGGGAATTTATTATTGTCGACAGTCCGGAGCTTGTGCCCAAAGTGTTTGCAACCCTCAAATGGGCGGGCTACCTGCCCAAGGACCAGGGCGCGCCGCCGCAAGGCGAAGAGCCGACGGCCTATATCGTTGTGCTGCGCAACCAAAAATATAAATCCAAATGGACCGGACACGACATCGGCGCGGCTATGGAGAATATGATCCTCGTCGCCCTGGAAGAGGGCGTCGGCTCTTGCTGGATCGCCTCGGTGAACCGGCCGGCGCTGATGGAGCTGTTGAATATTCCCGACGACTTTGAAATTGATTCCGTGCTGGCTTTGGGATACCCCAATGAAGAACCGGTTGCTTTTGATCTCGACGACTCGGTGGTTTATTACCGCGACGAGCAGGGACGGCATCATGTGCCCAAGCGCACCATGGAGTCGGTGGTGAGCCATAACACGTTTGGCGCGCGCTGAGTGAAAAAGCGCTAAATTAAGCAAATTAACGCCAATTGATCAAGTAACTGTTCATGTATCCACTTTGGCAGAATACCGGTTAAAACGAATAGCCATTGCGCGCGCTCCCGCCGTGGCTATTGACGTCTTTTCCATCAATGATCATGTTTTCTGATCCGGATATCGCCACAGATGTCCCGCAGGCGGGAGCGCGCGGCAATCTCACGCACCAGGAACTTCTCTCTACAAGTCCAATAACGGTTTACAGGCAATGAATGAATCGAAAATTGAGGAATGATATATGAGTAATGTCTTGCGAGTGGGGCTCGTCGGCGCCGGCAATGTTGCGGCGCACCATGTTCTGGCGTGGCGGCAGGCGGAAGGGGTTGAGCCGGTCGTCGTATGTCGGCGCGATGAAAAAAAGGTGAAAGAATTTGCGACGAAATTTGATCTCGACTGGACGACGGACTATCATAGCCTGCTGCAGCGGCAGGATATCGACGTCGTCGACATCCTGCTGCCCTCCGGCCTGCACGCGGACGTGGGCGTCGAAGCGGCCAAAGCGGGCAAGCATGTGATCGTCGAAAAGCCCATCGATGTGACGCTGCAAAAGGCCGACGCCCTCATCGCCGCCTGCAAGGAAAACGGCGTCACCCTCGGCGTCGTCAGTCAATATCGTTTTCTGGACGGCTCGCGACAAATGTACAAAGCGCTGACCGAGAGCAAGTTGGGACGTCTGGTGCAGGGCGACGCCTATATCAAATGGTATCGCTCGCAAGAGTATTACGACAGCGGCGCCTGGCGCGGCACCTGGGCGCTGGACGGCGGCGGCCCATTCATCAACCAGGGCATCCATCTCATCGATCTGCTTCTGTCGGTGATGGGGCCGGTGAAATCGGTTTACGCCAAGACGAAAACGCTGGCGCACGACATTGAGGTCGAGGATATTGGCGTGGCCATGCTTGAATTCGAGAGCGGCGCGTTTGGCGTCATCGAAGCGTCGACGGCTATTTACCCGGGTCTGCCGGCGCGTATGGATATTCACGGCACCAAAGGATCATTGACCATCGAAGGCGACAAGATGGTGTTTATGCATGTGGAGGGCGAGGAGCCGGTGGTGGCCGCGGATGTGGATGCCGGCGGCTCGTCCAATCCCATGGATATTGACGTGACGCCGTTTGTACGCCAGTTCACCGACATCATTCAGGCTATACAGAGCGGTCGGCAGCCGCTGGTCAACGGCGAAGAGGCGCGAAAGCCCCTGCAACTGATCCTGGCCATTTACGAATCGGCAAGGACGGGCGCCGAGATCAAATTATAACAAGGAAACTATGGCGAGCACAGCAAAACTGCAAGAGCAAGTCCTCGCCGAGGCCTCCCGCAAGAAAGGGTCGCCATCTTTGAATCGACCGCGTCTTTGTTCCGGCAGATTGCTTCACCCCCCCAACGGGACGCCCGACGCGATCTCCCGAACAAGAGATGCTTCTCCCTTTTGAGCACGAATCTCGAGCTATGGGAAGAGTGTTCGCAATGACTCTAAAAAAGAGGGTTTTATGAGCTCATCTCGCGATGAAATTATTCGTCACCTGAACGATTATTTGCGGATCAACGATTTCAACGACTATGGGCCGCAGGGCCTGCAAGTGGAGGGCAAGGAAACCGTTGCAAAAATCATTACCAGCGTTTCCGCCTCGGTGCAGTTGTTCGAGGAGGCGGCCGGCCGCGGCGCCGACATGGTCATTGCGCATCACGGCATCTTGTGGGACAAAGAGAGCCATGTCATAAAAGGCGGTTTTAAAAAACGGATCGAAACCTTGCTGCTCAACGAGATCACCTTGCTCGCTTATCACCTGCCGCTTGACAAGCATGCCGAAATCGGAAATAACGCCCAGGCGGCAAAGGCTTTTAAAATGAGCAATCTGCGCGAGTTTGCCGAGGTTGGGCTTATGGGCGAGATACAGCCCTGCTCTTATGACGATCTTTTGAAAAGAGTGCAGGATGTCTACCACACCGATCCGCTGGTGTTCGCCTATGGACCGGAACGCATCCATCGCATCGGCGTATGCTCCGGCGGCGCCGAGCGGCACATTCAAGAAGCCATCGACGAAGGGCTTGACGCCTTTATCACCGGCGAATTCGCCGAGCCGACCATGCATCTGGCCAAGGAGGGACAGATTCACTTTATCGGCGCCGGTCATTACGCCACCGAGCGGCTTGGCGTGCTGGCGCTGGGCGAATATTTGTCCGGCAGGTTTGATGTGCAGGTGGAGTTTGTTGATATCTACAATCCCGTGTAAGAAAACCTTGTTTTTTTGCCACGTTAATTGTACATTTCCAAAAAGTTAGAACGCCCAAAAGCATTGGAGACAAGATTCCCCGGTTGCTTGAGAAATGGCGGGGATTTTTTCTGTTATCGCGCCCCGTAAATGTATTTATTTCATTTTTATCTGTTTTTGTCGCTATTGTTATTTGCGGCCCGTTGGACGATTGGCCGCGCATCTTGCTGGCCTGTTTCACGGCCGCTTTTATCACGGCCGCCGCGAATGCGATTAATGATGTTTACGACGTTGAAATTGATCGAATAAATCGGCCCTTTCGGCCGCTTCCCAGGGGCGTGCTGACGCCGCGGGAGGCGCTTGTTTTTTCGATTTTTTTCTTTTTTCTCGGAGTGTCGGGCAGCGCTTTTATAAACGCAGCAGCCTTTGTCATTGCGGTGGTTTTTTCCGCGCTGCTCTACCTTTACAGCGCAACGTTGAAACGGCTGCCGCTCATCGGCAACTTTACCGTGAGCCTAGCCACGGCATTCGCATTTGTTTACGGCGGCGTCGCCGTGGGGCATGTGAGAAATGCAGTTTTTCCCGCCATTTTTGCTTTCCTGATGCATTTTGGGCGCGAGATCATCAAAGACATGGAAGATGTGGAAGGAGACCGGAGGCATGACGCCCAAACCCTGCCGATTCGCTACGGCATGTATACAGCAAAAATATTCGCCACGGTGATGCTGGGTGCACTCATCGGCATTACACAGATTCCATACTTTATGGCCGTCTATGGAAAATGGTATCTATTGGTGGTCAATCTTGGCGTGAATACGGTTTTGTTGTTTGCCATCGTCTCCCTGTGGCGTCGACCGACCCAGTCAAATTTTCGT
This sequence comes from bacterium, assembly GCA_024278645.1. Taxonomy (GTDB): domain Bacteria; phylum Zhuqueibacterota; class Zhuqueibacteria; order Residuimicrobiales; family Krinioviventaceae; genus JAJRST01. Next base: position 5,322 of record JAJRST010000377.1, read on the forward strand.
CTGTTGAGCGCGCTGCTCAAGGCGGATATGGTGCTCGGTCTCATTGCCATTTATGCGGGACGGTGGAGTTGAAAAATCGGATGCCGGTCAC
>JAJRST010000378.1 GCA_024278645.1 bacterium
ATGGATGCCGCGGCCGAAGCGTTCCAATATGCCACGGACAACGGCGCCAAAATCGCATCGTGCAGTTGGGGATCGTCGGATACCGGCGGCCTTGGCGCGGCTGTGGACAATTTTATCAATGCCGGTGGCCTGGTGTTTCATGCAGCCGGCAATGACAACGCGGATGACCCGGACTATCTCGACAACCGCGGCGATTGCATCAGCGTGGCGTCGACCGATCAAAATGATGCAAAGTCGGATTTTTCAAATTACGGCGCCTGGGTGGACATCTCCGCGCCGGGTACGGATATCCTGAGTCTTTATGAAAATAATGACGACCCCGCGAATGACTATGTGGCGACCTTGAGCGGCACCTCAATGGCGACGCCAATTGCCGCTTCCGTCGCCGCGTTGATCTGGTCAAGAAATCCTTCCTGGACGGCGGCCCAGGTGGAGCAGCGTTTATATGATTCCGCCGATAATATCGATGCAACCATCGGCCCGACCTATGTGGGCAAAATGGGCGCCGGCCGTGTGAATGCGTTCAATGCTGTCAACGACAGTCCGATTGCGGTCCGGCTTTCCTCGTTCATCGCCGTTCCTGTGAGCAATCGCCAGGTGAGCGTCCAGTGGCAGACGGCGATGGAAGTCAATACCGCGGGATTTTTCATTCAGCGTAAGGTGAATGAACATAGCGGTTTCGAGCGCATCAACGATTTCATGATTCCTGCCAGGGGATCTGCGTCGAGGGGCGCAGAGTATGAATACGTCGATGAAATCGATGTCTCCGAAAGCCTCAGCTACCGTTTGGAAGAAATCGGGCTTGACGGACAAAGCACTTTTTATCAACCGGTTTTCATTTCCACGCTCTCGGGTGCAGAGGATCAAAACGCTTCAGTTTTCACTTTCAAGTTAAAACAGAATTATCCGAATCCGTTCAATCCGGAGACGCGGATTGCATACGATATTGCCAAACAGGGCCATGTCGCCTTGCAGGTGTTTGATTTAAGCGGCCGATTGGTCAAGCAATTGGTCAATGGCGAACAAAAAGAGGGAAGCTACGAGGCTGCCTGGAATGGAACGAACGAAGATGGGCGGAAAGTTGTGTCCGGCGTTTATTTGTACCGGCTCACGACTCCTGATTTCGTCAGCACCAGGAAAATGCTTCTCTCCAGGTAAAAAAAAGGCCTCGCTTATTGCGAGGCTTTTTTTATCCTCCGTACATTTCTTCATAATCCTGAATAGCCGCTTGAATGACTTGTGCCGCATGATTAAAATCATACGCTTCGGAAACGCTGACCAGCGAGTCCATATCCGGCACCCATTTGTATGTGCTGAAATAATGGCGTATCCGTTCAATCATCACGTGCGGCAGTTCGGTGATATTTTTAATGTCCGCCCATATATTGTCGTTTTCAAGCACGGCAATGATCTTGTCGTCGGCCTGGTTTTTGTCAATCATCTGCAAGCCGCCGACGACCTTGGCATTCAGAATGATCTCCGTGCGGTTAATCGGCCTTTCGCTGATGATGCAGATGTCGAGCGGGTCACCATCACCGACCAGGTTCTTCTCGCCAACGGCGCCGACGCGATGGCCGCAAAAGGTGCGTGGTATAAAACCGTACAAGATCGGCGGCTGCGCCGTGCTGCGCTGCGGGCGGTCGACTCGCAGATACCCCGTTTCTTTGTCAATTTCATATTTGACGGAATCAAATGTTGTGAGTTCGATATAAGCATGCACAATGTCCGGCGGATTCGGTCCGACGCTCAATCCGTGCCACGGATGCGGTCGAAATCTGTAAAATGGTTTTGGAAAGCTCATGCTGTTTCCCCTGGTGGTTAGAATAGAGAGAGATTATTATTCTTTTTAAAACCCTCGTCAAGCGCCTTGTCGTCGCTTTGCGCCGCGGCATTCGCCAATTGATCGCAGCGTTCGTTCTCCTTTTTGCCGGCATGACCTTTAACCCAGATGAACTTGACCTCATGCCTGCCCAGGGCTTGTAAAAGCTGTTTCCAGAGGTCGGCGTTCTCGACCGGTTTTTTGTCGCTTTTTAACCAGCCGTTCAAGCGCCATCATTGCGCCCAGCCTTTTTCGATGCCGTCAACCACGTATTTTGAATCGCTGTAAATTTTAACTTTGCTTGCTTTTTTGAGGGCGTTCAAAGCGGCGATGCACGCCATCAGCTCCATGCGGTTGTTGGTGGTCTCCTGGAATCCGGCGGACAGCTCCTTGCGCTTCCCTTGAAATGCGAGCACCACGCCATAGCCGCCGGGGCCGGGGTTGCCGATGGCGCTGCCATCCGTGTAGATGAACACGCAATCCTCATCTTCTTTTGGCTTTTGCGGCCGCGTGTCGTGCTCCGAAACGTGAACGCCGTTTTCCTCCAGATAATCGAGGGCGTCTTCCAGTTCGAAAAAACCCTTGTATTTTGCCCCGTTAAAGTTTTTTACCTGCTTTTCCGCCTCGGGCCAGGTTTTGTAAAGTCCCGGTTTTTCGCCGCGGACGACGGCGTAATAGTTTTTTTTGTTTTTGGCCATGCATTAAATATACGACGAACGTTATAAATTTGCAAACAAGATTGCTGGAGACGGGCGCTCAAAATAAATTTCTTTGCAAGCTATAATTAAAGGACGGCCGGCGTGTATACGGCTCTGCTGTGCTATCGCCGTCGCCGCTTTGGCCTGCTGCAGTGAAAGGATGCGGGGTGGACTTTCCTCCTGGATGCCGAGCACATGCCGCTGGGGAGAGAGACGCTGGCCGCCATGCGCCAGGTTTATCAAATGGGTGATCTCAACGGCGACGCCGATACGGCCAAGTCACCCGTCATCTAATTGCAGTCGGCGCCCTCTCCTTTTTGCGGCATCAGCCAAACCTCAGAAACCTGGGAGCCGCGTTCACCCTCGCCGCATGTCCAGGTTAATTTTAAAACACCGGCCACGATCTCCTCTGCCGGGATGGTGAATTCATAAATGGGCTTTTTGCCGGTGCGCATGAAATCGTGGATGACATAGCGGTCATTGGCGACTAGCTTCATCTTTGCGCGAAAGCGGCCGGTATAGGCCACTCGCAACAGATAGGCTGTATCCGGCGCCAGGTTGTCATAAGTGATGACCAGCGGCGTGTCGTACAGCGTCGTCGCCTGGTGCATCCAGGCCAGCGGCGTGGCGCCGCCTTCAAATCCCCTGGCCGTCACTTCATGTACCCATTCCTTGCCGCTGAGTCCCACGCCAAAGCCGACGCGGGGAGATTGCAGCGTGCCGGGGTCCTTTTCCCAGGATTTGTTTTGCAGTACTCGCGCCCAGCTCCGCGGCGAACCAAAGTCATCGTAGAAACCGCCGGGACCTGGGTTTGTACGGTTGAGAATGTCGTCGATAGCGAAAAGTTGCTCGCCATCCGGCAACTTTTCTATGTAATCCAGGGCCGCCAGCAGCCAGACCGAGTCGTTCAGCGGCACGTCGATATTGTCGATAAAATTGCCGCGCCCGGGTTTGGCGTGGTGCTTTTTGACCGTAAGCTGAGCGCCGATGGATGAGTAAAGCGAGTCCGCCAGGTCGA
>JAJRST010000024.1 GCA_024278645.1 bacterium
CGCGCCATTGCCGGCGAGGCCAAGGCGCCGTTCTTTCAACTCAGCGGTTCCGATTTTGTCGAGATGTTCGTCGGCGTCGGCGCGGCGCGGGTGCGCGACCTGTTCCAGCAGGCCAAGCAAAAAGCGCCGTGCATTATCTTTATCGACGAGATTGACGCCATCGGCAAGAGCCGCGCCCGGGCCGGCATCGTCAGCGGCGGCTATGACGAGCGAGAAAACACGCTCAACCAACTGCTCGTCGAGATGGACGGTTTCGATTCCAGCGTCGGCGTCATCATCATCGGCGCCACCAACCGGCCGGAAGTGCTGGACCCGGCGCTGCTGCGGCCGGGACGCTTCGACCGCCAGGTGCTGGTGGACAAGCCGGATATGAACGGACGCGTGGCCATTTTCCGCATACACACACGCAATCTGAAACTGGATGCGGAAATCAATTTCAAGCGCCTGGCGGCGCAGACGCCCGGATTCGCCTGGGCAGAAATCGCCAACGTGTGCAACGAAGCGGCGTTGCTCGCCGCGCGAAACAACAAGGAACTGGTGACCATGCGCGAATTTGAACAGGCCATTGAACGCGTCGTCGCCGGCCTGGAAAAGAAAAACAAACTCATCAACGATAAAGAACGCAATATCGTCGCCTATCACGAATCGGGACACGCCCTGGTGGGCCACTTTACGCCGGGCAGCGATCCGGTGCAAAAGGTGTCCATCGTGCCGCGCGGCATCGGCGCCCTGGGCTACACGCTGCAAATGCCGCTGGAAGACCGCTACCTGATGACCCGCTCCGAACTGGAAGGCAAGATACGCGGCCTGCTCGGCGGGCGCGCCGCCGAAGAGATCATTTTCGGCGACATCTCCACCGGCGCCTCCAACGACCTGGAACGCGTCGCGCAACTGGCGCGAAATATGGTGACCGTGTACGGCATGAGCAAAAGGCTGCCAAACATGTATCTTTCGGATGGACAGACGTCGAAATTCCTGGGAGAAGCCTACCCGTCGCAAACGAATTTATCCGAAAAAACGGAACAAATCATTGACGAGGAGGTGAAGGAAATTATTGACGAGAACTATAAAGCGGCCAAGGAATTGATTTTGAAGCACCGCGACAAGCTGGAGACGTTGGCGCAACGGCTGCTGGAGAAAGAGATTGTGGATGCGGATGAGATCAGAAATATTTTTGACGGCAAATAGACCGGGGATGGAGACTAAAAGCCGGCGACCGTTATCGCCGGCTTAAAATCGGAGAATCATTTCAAAATCAACATTTTTCGCGACATGACGCCGCCGTGATTCGTCCGCAGACGATAAACATAAACGCCGTTTGGCAATGTCGTCGCATTAAAAACGACGGCATAGTTTCCAGCCTCTTGTTCTTCGGATACAAGGGTCGCCACACGTTGACCGGCGAGATTGTAGACTAAAAGTTCGACGTAAGCGTTGCTCTTGAGGTTATAGGGAATAGTCGTTTCGGGATTAAACGGGTTAGGATAATTCTGCGGCAATAAAAAACCGGGAGGAGCGGCAAATTCATTCCGCGTCACCGCCGAGCTTTTTTTTTCAACGATAACGCCATTGAGCAGCGAACGCTCAATCCAGTTGTGCAGATGGATGTCTATCACTCCATCCCGCACAACGATGTCATGAACAGTGCTGCTGTAGGCCTGATGCTGTCCAACAACGGCAACCAGGTCCACGCTTCTTTCGACAACATGATCCTCGATGACAATATCAAACAGCCTCTGTCCCGATTGGGAAAATTCATTCTCGGCAAAATAGAGGACCACGTCATAAATGCCGTTCGGGACGCGAATATTGTACTTGACGGCCGCCGACAACTCGGACCTGAAAAGAAAGTCTTGTTCCGTACCGCCTATATCGATATTGGCGGACCACTCACGGGATCGACCATTCAAGTGTCCATACTCAACCAGAGGGCTCCACGCCTGGTCCGGCAGGTAGTCCAGCCGGGCTTTTCCGCCGGCGTTGATCTTTACCGGAAATGATAAAGGAACGCCTATAGCGATAGGCACGACCTGGCCAATTTGCTTGTTTTTTTGTTCCGAGGCGTCTTGAATGCCCAAAACGGCGATGGAATAGTTTTTCGATGTATCAATAGACGAGACGATCAGTCGGATGGTGCGCTGATCGACCGCCGGCTCGACGGACTGAATCTCCAGGCCGGCGATATAATAATTGCTCAAAGAAGAGGCCGATAAAGAATCCAGTTGTTCGGAAAAATAAAGCTCCACCAGATTTTCCCGTCCTCGCGCCCAAAGAATAAAAGGCGGCTCGTTATCGACATAGCCGACGTTTGCCTCGTCGGTTAAACAAAGGATCATTATGCCGTCTTGAAAAACGACGTTTCTAGGCTCCATGTCCACCAAATTGCCGCTCCAGGTGTGCGACGCCGTTTCCCAGCGTTCAGCGTTCAGCGAGTCAAAATCGTCTTTCCATTGAAAAGTGAAATTATCGCCGCTCCCCGTGTCCCCCGTCCCGGGCGTGTAGGCGGCGTAGCTGACCCAGTCATACCGGGCAAACTTGGGCAACTGTCGGTCGTCCCATTTCCCCACCCAGTTTTCATATTCGGGAATCCAAATATTCATCATTATTTTTTGCGGCAAATTTAACGTGGCGATATGATCGCCCGTCTGACGATACCATTCCACGCCGTCGACAAACCAGGCCACATACTCGGGCGTCCATTCAAAGCAATATATGTGAAAATCGGCATTAGGGTTAAAAGGCACATAATGATGGGAATCGTAGATGGCGTGGCCGGGGGTGATCGTCGTGAACTGGACATTGTCGTCATATCGGCCGAGAATCTCGATGTCGATCTCATTCCATTCGCTTCCGTCGCTTATCGGGTGATAAGTGAAAAAAGATGCCAAAAATCCATCGCCTCGCGGCGGCTTGAACCTCGCTTCGAAACGTCCGTATGTAAAGGTTTCAATCGATCGCAGCTCCGCCCCTTTATAGGGCTTTGCGAACAGGATCAAATGCGTCCATAAAAGAAACAACAAAAGATATTTCTCAAAACTTTTCATTGCATTCCCCGGCATCTCGTTTATGACCTATTGTTTCAACCACAAAGGCGGCCCGCGCCTTGACCGCCTTTGTGAAAACAATATTTTACCTGACGTATAGCATTTTCTTCATTTGCACAAAGCCGCCCGATTCAAATCTGTAAAAGTACATGCCCGAGGGCAAATCGGAAGCGTCAAATGTGATGGAATACTTGCCCGCCGGCTGTTTTTGATTGACCAACGTTCTCACCTTTTGACCGCGCAGATTATAGACGGAAATCCCGACCTCTCCGGCTCGCGCCACGTAATATTCGATGACCGTCTCCGAATTAAACGGATTCGGATAATTTTGCTCTAATTCGAAGGAATGCACGGCATGGTCGGAAGGTCGGTTATTGACGGCCGTCTCAACGCTTGTGGTATCGCCGATCCAGGTATAATACCAGAATTGCGCTCCTTGCCATGAATTGTCGTTGTTATTCGGCGAGTAAGACAAAATTCCATCACGCACATTGGGCGAATCCGAGTCGTGAAAGACAATATCCAAAGGTATTTTCATGCCGTTTATCGGATGAAAACGAGCGTCGCCGGCGGCGTTGCCAATAAGCAACGAATCAAATGGAATTTTGACTTCCACCGCCCAGTCGCTGACGCCGAAATCGACAAATTCATAATTGGCGTCGGCCAGTTCATAAAGCGGCGCCGTCGAGCTGGCGCTGGAATTAAACATTTTATCCGATTCCAGGATCAGCTTATAATCGGGTTCGTCGCCTCGTTGAAAGCCGGTATGGACTTTGACCTGATTATAAAGACCGATGTAAATCTCAACAATATCGTCTTCCCAAAAGTTGCCTTCGGGGTCGTAACTGTAAACGTCGTCAACGACATCCACGCCAATATACAAATAGTCGTCATCCATGGCAAGAAAAGCTGTTGCTGTCATATCCGCGTCATTGTCAAAAACGCCTTTGGCGATATGACTTTCTGAAGGCGCGAGCACAAAAGGCATGATATCAGAATCATACCATTCGGAAATATCGCCATCGGCGACAAAATTGCTTGGCGGATTGAGTGAAATAGCAGGAACCATTTCAGCGGTATTGAGCGTAGCTGAAAGCGTAGCTCCGATTTCTCCCTCGTTTCCAGCGGCGTCAACAGCGACGACGGCATAGTAATAAGCGAGTTCCTTTTCTTTCAAAGGATAACGCAAATTATGAATCGCACTTTGTTCGCCCTCTGGAATTTCACTTTTGAGAAGCGAGACGGACGGATCGTCGAGCGTAACGATCGGCTGCTCGCTATAGTAAACATTATAAACTTCGCCGGCCTCGTCGGGGACGTCATTCCAGGCGATCAGGTTATAGTGTTCAGTAGTGTTGGGGATGCCAATCACCCCTTCGGGCGCCGCCGGGCCGACGACGTCGATATCCGGATTGCCGGTCCACATATCATCAAAGTAAAATGTATTCCCGGCGACGGCGTTGGCGATCGAGGTCATCTGAAAGACTTTGATATTGCCCGGATCAAAAGTATCGGATTCATGAAAAACAAAATCCCGCAAAGCGATCGCATAATCGTGCCAGGCGCCGTCGTCAATGGGTTCAAACTCGTATTTCACTTTATTCGCGCCGTCTTCAAAGCGCAACCGAATCGAATCGACATTAGATTCGGTTCTCAATTTGAACTTTAACGAATCCGTCTGCCATTCCTGCTCAAGATTGTATCCGGGCAAGTTCCAGCCGGCGCCGGTCCAGCCGTTGCCCCACTCGTCGCCCTGCACCCATTTGAGCGCGTTGGTGCCTGGGGTCGCGCCGGCGCCATCTTCCACCTCCAGCGTGGACTGGCCCCAGGCAAAAGGTTTGTGAGACGGCGGATAATTTTTACCATTAAACAAAATGAGACTGATTCCCTTGTAGCCCTTCAACGTCATGTGATCCAGAACAATCGAGCCGTTATTGATGTCGCCCTCCTGTTCATGCTTGATGACAAATTCGATGTAAAAGCCTTTAATCTTGTCCGTATCGAGTTCGTCGTTCCCTTTAATGCCGGTCCACCCTGTTCGGTTGAAAGCTTCGCCGTTCCACTCATCCGCTTCATCGTTATTGCGACCGTCAATAAGGGCTATTTTAATTTCGTTCCAGCCGGGATCGTCATCCAGAATATAGTGGAAGGAAAACCAGTTTTCCAGCTCTTGAGTGCCGGTGGTCGTATCCGGCGCATCGCTGGCTTCCAGCAAGGTGAGTCTCATCGAACTTCGTCCCACCAGTTCCTGAGGCAGGTCATTATAATACCAGAGACTCAGTGTGTCATACGCAGACCAATCATACAAGCCGCTGTCCGGCGGCAACACATGCTTTAGCCGGGCATAGCCGCCGTACTGGTAGCTGTCCTCCACGCTCCAGTCCACACGCAACGCCCCGGCGCCGGCATATACGGTTTGCGTGTCCAATGTGGTGATGGCATAAGTGACGTAGTCAGTCGTATTCCAGGTGCGCAAATGAATAAAGTAGGTTGAATCCAGTTCCGTGTCAAAAGACTGTATGACATGCTGCGACAACGCCATAATCGGAAGCAAGAGAAGCAATAGAGGTAGTAACAGTTTTTTAGTCATTTTGTCCTCCAAAATTAATTTAATGATTTGTGTTTATCTTAAAAGCAGCATTTTTATCATCCGTCTTTTATCCGCCGTGCTCACGGCGGCAAAGTAAGAACCGCTCGGCAGCGGCTTTCCAGTCTCATCCCTGCCGTTCCAGACGATGTCGTGCACCCCGGCCGGAAAGGCGCCGTGAAACAGCGTATGAACTTTTTGGCCATTAATATTGTAAACAACCATTTCTACAAACTCCGCCTTGTTCAGTTCGACCTTTATGGTCGTCTCCGGATTAAAGGGATTGGGGTAATTTTGCATGACGCGGAACTGCTTTGGCGGAAAAATCAGCGCGCCAACGCCGGCAGGGTCTCCCTGGTATTCATGGGCCCCCCTGTCCGGCGCGCCGCCGGCATAGGGAACCGGGTTGCCCCAGTAATCAAATTTACTGTGGCCGGGCAGCAAAACGCCGGCATCAATACAAGGGGAATTGCTTTTTATTTGATAGGCCGCAACATTGTCAATTCCTATAGCGCCGCCGCCTGGATTGACAAACTGCGGATCATCGGTAATCTTTTGCGCATCATCCGGTTCGTTAGGCGGATGCCAGCCGTAATAAACATTGGCGATGAAAAAGTTGTTTGTGCTCGAGTTAAAAACGTACTCGCCCCGAGTGTAACTCCAATTGTAAAAGATGTTGTTATAATACCAGGTGCTGTCCGGCCAGGCGCCCCAGGAAGTATGCTCGACAGCGTTCGCTTTTGTACCGCCTTTCATGTAAATACTATTGTTATAAATAAAAGTGTTGGTCGTCTGCCCTGAAATATGAAAGACCTTGCCCTCCTCATGATCGCCGTCATTCTGGCTGATATTGTAGCGGACGACGGTGCTGTCGTTGAAACGAGTAGGGCCGCCCATGCATACGACCACCATAAAGCCCCCGTCGTTGTCGTGGCTGTAATTGTATTGAAAAAGCGAGCGTTTGCAGCGGAAATCGCCGTCAAAACCGCTGGCGTCCACATCGCCGCTGTTGTAAACGGTGAGAAACGATTCGTTATATTGCACTAAAGCGTCATCACAATTAAAGGTGAACATAGCATTGCCGTTGACTTTGAGACCGCACTGTTTAAAGACGTTGTATTCGATCAACGGCGCCGCAGCTTCACGAATAATCAGGCCGTTGCCGCCTGTGCGTTCGATCCAGTTGTGGCGAATGATGATGTTGGTGCTGGGAGTCCAGTTCGTATTGTCATGCAGAGTTCTGATCCACCAGCTCGATTTATTGTTAATGCCGGTGCGATCGACATCCTTTATTTTGCAACCCTCGATGACCAGGCTGTCAAAAGTGGTGACAACCGATGTTCCGATAATTTCGTACATGATGCCGCCGTTTTCCTTGGCAAGGTTGTCGTTGCCGCCGGCCTTGAGCGTACCGGTGACGTCATGAATATATAAATTTTTCAAGGTGATATTATGCAGCGTTCCATAATCTTCGCCAAGGATGTACACGCCGCGCAGCAATGCGTTCTTGTTGCCCGGCTTTATATTGGTGATCTCCAATTCGCTGATGATCCAGTATTCCTGATTGTAGAGGTAGACCACATTGTCGACCAAGCCATTGCCCTCGATAAGCGGTAAAGCGCCGTCGCCGTATTTCGCAATAACAATCGGTTTGGCGGCACGCCCCGACCCTTTCGGCCACAGCATACCTTCCCAGCGGCCGTCGGATTTGAACAACAGGCTGTCTCCCGGCTGAAAAATTGTATCGTTGACTTTGTGCAGACTCGCCCAGGCCGAATCGGGATATTCTCCGTTGTAGGCGTCATCTCCCGTTTGCGAATCGATATAGTAGGTCGCGGCTTCGCCGACAAGTGGAGTTAGAAAAAGAAAAAGTAAACAAAGTCGCTGCATTTTGATCATGGTCTTCATTCCTATCTAAGAAGCGTCATACGTTTTACAGAGATAAAGCTTTTTGTCGACAATCGGTAGAAATAAATTCCGCTTGCGATATCCGGCGCCGGCCATTGAAACTCGTGCGCTCCGGGCGACAGAACGCCGCTATAAATGACATCAACACGCCTTCCCCAAATATCGTAAACGGAAAGAGAGATGTTCTCTTGCGAGGGAACGAGCACTGTGATAGTGGTCTGCGAATTGAAAGGATTGGGAAAATTTTGCTGCAACTTGAAATCGACAGGAAAGTTTTCGGATCGGGAATCGATGAACGCGGCGTCCAGCAATTTTGACAAGACATCTTTTTCGATCACCCGCTGCTCAAGTATTCGATGTGCCTTGTCGTTCAAGTGGATGTTGTCGCCGGAATTGAATTCCGGTTTTATTGTCCCGTCTTCATTCGCAAGCCCATTCCAGAAATCTATCGCCTTTTCGCCGAACCTTGAAAATGTCGAATCGCGCATAGCCATGAGATTTTGTCTTTGAGAAGAAGATAAATTTCGCGGCTGCGTTGTTGTAATCCAGACCGGTACGTTTTTTTCACCGGCTTTGGCGAGTACAGAATCGTAATTGGCCAACTGTTCGGCGACCGAATAGTTACGCGCCGCATCATTTGACGGAAGATTGATGATAATCACATCGGCGTCGAGCAATAATGCAGTGGTGATGTTATGACCGACAGATGGGGCGGGCCGATTGCCCGGCGGCTGAAAGTCGTCCGGCATCAAATGATAGGTGGTATAGCCGCCAACAGCTAAATTTACAACATTGCTGGTTGTGTTCAGTTGGTAAAGATGTTTGCGATACCGATTCACCCACGCGCTGTCGCTGGAACTCGGCCCGACGCCGGCGGCGGTGGATGAACCGAGAACGACAATTTTAATCTGTGATCCGTCATTTTCGATAATCCGAAACGTGGCGGCGCTTTGGTCAAAAATATCCACGTTATCATTGTCGGAGACTCGCATCAAACAGTCGTCCGAGATAAAAGCAGGCACGCTCCAGGAAAATCTGTGCCGCGCCGCCTCTGTGATCAGAAGCGTATTCCAGTTTGCGCCGTGATCGGCTGAAAATTCAATCCTTACCGTTTGAACGCCTAGGCTTTTCCACATTATATCCGGCCTTGCCCCTGCTTGCCATATTTCTCCTCCAACAGGCGAGAGCAAGGTTATGGAAGCATCGTCGACGCTGGCTATCTCGGCATCTCTTTGCTGACCGCTCAACGTCGCAAAACTAAGCGCCGGAATCAAAAAGCAAACTACGATAAACAAACGTTTCATTGCCATATCCTTTTCGTTTAACATACATCACTGTGTAGCAAAACAAACAAATTCTGACGCCGCTAATTTAGATGTTTTAGCTGCCAAAGTCTCGGCACATAGTAACAAATTTTATGACTATTGTAACATTCGGATGGAAAAGGCGGGGCAGGCGCATTATTTTTGGTAAATTGCCAAAACGGTCGGCGGGATGCTTTGGCTATTTCTCCGAAGCGCCGGCAATGTACTCGGAAGGCGATTTCCCGTACTGTCTGCGGAAGCAGCGGGCAAAATAGGTTAAATCATTGAACCCCACGGCATAGGCGACTTCTGTAATGGTTATCCTCTTTTTCTTCAGCAGTTGCTCAGCCCGTTGCAAACGATATTTTCGAATGAATTCATGGACGGTTTGGTTGGTTAGTGCGCGCATTTTTCGATATAACTGCATGCGGCTCATGCCAATCATTTTGCTCAGCGCCTCGGCGTTAAAATCCGGATCGGCAATATTCTCTTCGATATTTTTGACAACTCGCTTTAGAAACTTTTCATCAATGGTGGTCATCTCCTTGGCATGGCCCGGAAAAACTACTTGCCGGCTAAAACGGTCCCGTAAGTTCTGCCGCGACATCAAAAGATTAGCGACTTGCATCTTGAGCACATCCATGCTGAACGGTTTCGGGAGATAAACATCGGCGCCACAGGCAAGGGCTTTGATTCGATGTTCATGCGATGTCTGCGCGGTAAGCAAGATAATTGGGATGTGACTGCTGCGTTCATCTCCTTTTAACCGTCGACAAAGCTCATCGCCGTTCATGTGCGGCATCATCACATCGGAAATGATAATATCGGGAATCGTTTCAAAAGCAATGCGCGAACCTTCCATGCCGTCTTTTGCAGTGAACAGGCGATATTCTTTACCGAATTCATCGGCGATATAATTAAGCAGCTCCTGGTCGTCCTCAATAATCAGCATAGAAGCGGCTTCTTTTTTCGGCGTTGCGTTTCGGGCGGCCGCCGCAGGCGCGATGAATTCATGGTCCGAGGACAGATTCTTCTCCCCTATATGCAAATTTATATGTCCCAGGAGCTGCCGTTTTTCCAGATACTCCAAATCAACGGGCAGCCATACGGTAAACACACTTCCCTTTCCCGGGACGCTTTGCACGGCGATCTCGCCATCATAAATTCTGATCAACTCGTAAACAAGCGCCAACCCCACGCCGCTGCTGTATTTAATTTTCTGCGCCTCGTTGGTCTGATAAAAGCGTTCAAAAATGTGTTTTATTTCTCCATCAGACAAACCGCCTCCCGTATCTCGAATGACGATTTCCGCATATTGCCCGGCCGTATTTTCCGTATTTCTCGATTTGTTAAAATCGATTTCTTGTCCTTTTTTTATATCCACAGCAACGGCGATCCTGCCCTTATCCGGTGTGAATTTGAAGGCATTGGAAAGAAGATTATAAATTATTTTATCAACTTTATCGGGATCGAACCAGGTATTAAAGGCTTCTACTTTCGCTTCAAAGCGAAAATCAATGTCATGCATTCCGGCGTATTCACGAAACGCCCGTGTTGTCTTTTGCACAAATTGAATAAAATCGCCCCTGGCAAGATCAAGCGACAACTCGCCCGCCTCCATTTTGTGCACATCCAAAAGTTGATCGGTCATGCGCAGCAAGCGATGTGCGTTGCGGTATATGACTTCAAGCGGCTTTTTTATTTTTTCAGGCGTATCTTTTGCGCGAACAAGTCGCTCAAGCGGACTGAGGATCAAGGTGACCGGCGTGCGTATCTCGTGCGATACGTTGGCATAAAAACGAGATTTGGCTTGATCCAGCTCGGTCATCTTTTCCAGTTCCAGGTGTTCCAGTTTCAGGGCGTTCTTTAAACGCTCCCTGGAAATAAAATAATTCATCGTCAAATAAACGGCCGCCAGGGCAAAAAGGGCGTAGAACAGATAAGCCCACCATGTTTTCCAAAAGGCGGGCGAACAACTATTTTGATCGCCGTCCCGGCTTCGTTCCAAACGCCGTCGTTGTTCGCCCCCTTGACGCGAAAATAGTATTCCCCGGGATCCAGATTGGTATAAACGGCAGTCCTCTTGTCGCCGACATAATTCCAATCGCTTTCAAAGCCATCCAGCATGTAGGCATATTGGTTTTTACGGGGAAAAATATAATTGAGCGCGGTAAACTCAAAGGCGATAATGGATTGTTTGTAGGACAACGTCAATTCTTGCGTCCTGCTGATGTGCTTTTTAAGAGGCGAACCCGGTGCGCCGATGGCAACAGGCTTGTTGAAAATCTCAAAGTTTGTAATAACGATCGGCGGGACATAGGGATTTTTGACAAGACTGTCGGGATGAAAAACATTAAAGCCGTTGACGCCGCCAATAAATATTTCGCCGTTGCGGGTGCGGTAGATGCTCTTACGATAAAATTCATTGCCCTGCAAACCGTCCGAAGCGTCATAGTTCTTGAAAACTTCCAGACTTGGATCGAATCGCGATATTCCTTTATTATTGCTGATCCAGAGCATGCCGTGCCCATCTTCGATAATGCCTTTGATAAAGTTGTTGGCGAGACCGTTTTTTGTCGTATAACGCGTGAAATCACCCGTCGCCCGATGAAAACGATTGAGACCGTTTGTCGTCCCCACCCATAAGGTCGAATCGCCTGCCAGGTAAAGGCAGACCACAAATCCTTCCGTCAAACTATGCGCATCGTTGGCATCGTGCCGAAAACGAACGAATGTCCTGCTGTTTATATCAAAATAATTGAGTCCCGTGGCGGCGCCAATCCATAAATTGCCGTCATAATCCTCGATGATGCTGTTGACCAGGTTGTCGCTCAACCCGCTGTTAGCCTCCGTAAAAGTTCGAAAAGTCTATCGGCTCTCATCGAAATAACTCAGCCCGGCCCCATAGGCGCATACCCAGAGCACACCGGACCGATCCCTGCAAACGCCAAAAACGTTATTGGAACCCAGATTGCTGTTCTGCGTTGTATATTGCTTGAAAAATTCGTTTTCCCTGTCAAACAAAAGCAGGCCGCCTCGCCAGGCGCCGAGCCAGAACGCGCCATTATTGTCCTCGTACAGCGTGAGAATTGCATCGCTTTTTATTTCGCTGTTTTTCGTCGTATATCGCTTGAATGCGCCGCTTTGGCGATTGAACAAATTCAGACCGCCGCCGTCTGTGGCGACCCACATTCTTCCTTTTGAATCCTCAAGGAATCCGGATACTGCATTGCTGCTCAGACTTTGTTGGTTTCCCGGGTAATTCTTAAAATGTTTGAAATAGTTTGCATAACGCGAAAGCATGTACACGCCGCCGGCGAATGTGCCGATCCAGAGATTCTCCGTACGATCGACAAACAATGTCCAAATCGATTTATGCTGCAAGCCCCTATTTTCTCCCGTATCCTGAAAATGTAAATGCAGCCCATCGGCGCCCACGCTATAGCAGGCGAGCCCGGCATCTTCGGTTCCCACCCAAAGCATGCCTTTGCGGTCAAAAACGAGCGAGAGGATAAAGTTGCTGTTTATCCTGAATCCTCCGCTATGTGCGGAAAAATGATCAATTTCCGGCGCCCCCTGCCGGCGCATTTTCACTCGGAACAATCCTCCGCCGTGAGTGCCGATCCAAACAGAGCCGTCCGGCCCTTAAGCAAAACTGGTGACCGCCGAGCGGATGCTTAATCGCCCCTCTCCTGCGATGTGCTCAAAGCGATCCTGCCGGGGATGGTAAACATCCACGTGACCGCTCCACGAACCGACCCATAATCGAGAGTGACTGTCCATAAACAAAGTACGCAGTGAATTGCTGCTCAAGCTGCCGGGGACATTGCTTTGATGAACGAAATAACGACTGCGGCCCGTTGCATGATTGTAATTCACCAACCCCTGACCGTTGCTGATAAACCAAATTACTCCGGAGCTGTCTCCGACAATCGACCGAACGCTGTTGTCATCATATTCCGATGCCTCCCGTTTGAGCAGTTCTATCCGTCTGAAACGATCCAACTCGTGATCATACAAATTCAGGCCATCGCGCGTCCCCACCCACACATTGCCGTTGTTGTCTTTAAAGAGAGACCATACGGCGTTATCGTTCAGGCTTGCGCCGTCGTCGCTATGGCGATAAACGGTAAAGTTATAGCCGTCATATTTGTTGAGACCATCATAAGTGCCGAACCATAAAAAGCCGTCGTCGTCCTGGCAAATACTGGTAATTGTGGATTGCGACAAGCCGTGTTCCGTGGTGAGGTGCTCAAAACGTGGATTAGCAAACTGAGAGAGGAGAATTGAAGGTAAGAATAGGAAGAATAGCATTCCCGAACGCTGTAAAAACATTGCGGATATCCTCGATAACCTGAAATTGCAAAAAATAGATCCTCAAAATTACATTTCAAACTGTCTCTTCGCTTCGCCGATCACATCAATCGCTTGCAAATGATGCTCGCGGAACTGTTTCAGCGTCGGCTTCCAGGGCGTCTGCAAGAATCCGAACAAGCCGGAGGAGATGTTTTTCATACAGTACTCCACGGTCATGCCGAAATTTTGCGGATGCGACCAGTTGCTGCCGGTGGGAATTTGGTCGTAGCCGTTGGCGGCGAGAACCTTGTAGGCGGCGGGCATTTTTCTGTTGTCTTTTTTTTCAGCGTCAAATTTAACGCCATAATACCAGTTGCTCTGCAGCACATCTTTTGGCATTTTTTCCAGGAATGGCTGCTGATGACGCCAGATATAATCCGACCAGATCCACGGGCGCACGTTATGCTCTCGCAGAATATCGCAATAAAAGTTGAAATCA
>JAJRST010000379.1 GCA_024278645.1 bacterium
AGCGATTCTTTGGTTACGCGCATCAATCGTTCTTTTTCTTTATCCACCCGGCCTACTTTGAAGGTCTTGGCGGCGTCGCCAAAAAAGCTGTTTAGTTCGACGCCAATATCTATGCTGACAATTTCGCCTTCCTTTAACCGTCGTTCTCCGGGAATGCCGTGAACGACCTGTTCATCAATCGAAATGCATGTGTTTCACGGATAGCCCTGAAATCCCTTGAAAGCTGGCCGCGCTCCTTTTGAATAGATAAAGTCGGCAATTTCAAGGTCCAGCTCTTTTGTCTTCAATCCCGGCGCGATCCGGGATTCCGCCAACCTCAGCGCTTCGACCACGATCTGTGCGCTTTTCCGCAAAAGTTCTATTTCCCGCGGGCTGCGGATATTAATCATACACTATGCTGCCAGTTTCTCGTAAAGATTGATGATGTCCTGTCGCACCTTTTTCACATCCCGGGCGGCGTCAATCGTGTACAGCTTGTTTTGTTTTTTATAATAATCAACCAGCGGCGCCGTCTTTTCGTTATAGACGACGAGACGATGACGCACTGTCTCCTCTTTATCGTCGTCGCGCTGAATGATATCGCCGCCGCACTTTTCACAGGTATTGTCGGTCGGCGGCGGATCGCTTATCATATTATAATTATAGCCGCACTGGCTGCATGTGCGTCGACTCGTAAGTCGCCTGACAATTTCGTCTTCGGCCACATCAAAGTAGATCACCGCATCGATGCCGCCCTGGGCGGCCAACAGTTTGTCCAGACTTTCGGCTTGTGCGATCGTGCGCGGAAAGCCGTCCAGTATATAGCCCGGTTTGCAGTCCGGCTGCGCCAACCTCTCCCTGATCAATCCGATAATAATATCGTCGGACACCAGACCGCCGGATTCCATAATCGCCTTGGCCTTTTGACCGAGTTCGCTTCCTTCGGCCACGGCTTTGCGCAAAATATCGCCCGTCGATATTTGCGGAATATTGTATTTTTCAGCCAAAACAGATGCTTGCGTTCCTTTGCCGGTTCCGGGAGCGCCCAGGAAAATCAGTTTCATGTTCATCTATCCTTATACACCTAGAATCTGCGGCGTCCGCGTATCTTGCCGCTTTTCATAAAGCCGTCGTAATGGCGCATCAGCAAATGCGATTCGACCTGTTGCAGCGTGTCCAAAGCCACGCCGACGACGATCAGCAGCGATGTGCCGCCGAAAAAGCTGGAAAAGCTGATGGACACGTTAGAGAAACGACTGACAACGTACGGCAAAATTGCGATAATTGCAAGCGCAATGGATCCGGGCAAGGTAATTCGCGTCAAGATGTTGTCTATATATTCGGCGGTTTTTTTGCCGGGACGCACGCCCGGAATAAAGCCGCCTTGTTTTTTCATATTATCGGCGACGTCCGTCGGGTTGAAAGCAATCGCCGTGTAAAAGTAGGTGAAAAAGACGATCATCAATGAATAGATGAACCAGTAAACCCATGACTGGTAATCGAACATTCGGTTCATGCCAGCCATGATTTCGCTGTTTGGAAAAAATTGCGCCACGGTCTGCGGCACGAACAATATCGACTGCGCAAAGATAATCGGCATGACGCCGGCGGTATTGACGCGCAAGGGAATGTGCGTGCTCTGGCCGCCATATACTTTACGCCCGACCACTCGTTTGGCATATTGCACCGGTATTTTTCTGGTGCCCTGGGTCAGCAGCACGGTTCCGGCCACGGTGATGACAAAGACGACCCAAAGCATAATTTCGGTGATGAGGGTTCTATTGCCGCTCACCACCTGTTGAAATTCATCGATGATGGAGTTTGGAAAACGAGCAATGATGCCGATAAAGATGATCAGCGAAATGCCGTTGCCGATGCCTTTTTCGGTGATCATTTCTCCCAGCCACATGATCAATACCGTTCCGGAGGTGAGGGCCAGAATTGTCATCAGACGAAAGCCCATGCCCGGCGTGGGGACGACTAACTGGCCGGAAGCGCTGGCGCCGACGCGTTCCAAAAAGATGCTGACGCCGACCGCCTGCATGGCGGAAATGGCGACGGTGCCGTAACGCGTATACTGCATGATTTTTTTCTGCCCTTGCTGGCCTTCCTTTTGCAGTTTCTGGAAATAGGGTAAAACCGCGCCCAGCAACTGCAAGATAATCGAGGCGGAAATATAGGGCATGATGCCCAGGGCAAAGATGGTGGCGCGTTTAAAAGCGCCGCCGGCAAACAGGTCGTACAAGCCCAGCAGACCTCTTTGCGCCTGTTCAAAATATTCAATGAGCGCCTGGGCGTTGACGCCGGGAATCGGCACGTGTCCGCCGATTCGATAGACGATAAGAATCAGAAATGTGAAAAATATCTTCCGTTTCAGCTCGGGTATCTTGAAGATACTCTGAATATTTTCCATCATAATGTGGTCGTCCTCCCGCCGGCAGCTTCAATCTTTTCAATCGCCGATTTACTGAAAGCGTTCGCCGTTACATTGACTTTGATTTTCAGTTCGCCTTGGCCAAGTATCTTGACAGGGAGCCTCTTTTTACGAATGAGGCCTCTTTCAAGAAGCACTTCCGGCGTCACTTCGTCGACGCCGTGAACGCGATCCAGATCGCCCACATTGACCACCTGGTATTCGACGCGATTGAAATTGGTAAAGCCGCGTTTTGGCAGGCGTCTCATTATCGGCATCTGACCGCCCTCGAACCATAGTCGGCGTTTGGAGCCGGAGCGGGATCGTTGACCTTTGTGACCACGGCATGATGTCTTGCCGTGCGCGCCGCCGCGGCCGACTTTTTTGCGGTTCTTTCGCGAACCGTCTGCATATTTCAAATTCGACAAATCCATTATTGCCTCAGCTACGTCAAGTTCAATATTATTCTAGGCTTCTGCTTCTTCCACCTTTACCAGATGCGACACTCTGTTGATCATACCGCGAATAATCGGGGTGTCGTAATGCACGACAGTTTGCTGCATTTTTCGAATGCCGAGCGCCCGAACGGTCGCTTTTTGGTTTTTCTGGCGGCCGATGGTGCTGCGCACCAGGGTTATCTTTAGTTTCTTTACGTCCTTTTTTGCCATTCTTCTCGTCCTAAATCGCTAGTTATTCAGCTTCAACCTGCTGTATTTTAGGGTCGGTATTAAAAACGCGCATCACGCTCATTTCGCGTTTTCTCGCAACGCTCTCGGGATCCATAAGGTTCTGCAACGCCACCATCGTCGCTTTGACGACGTTATGAGGATTCGAAGAGCCGCGAATCTTGGTCAGCACATCCTTCACGCCGACCGCTTCCATGATAGCGCGGACAGGACCGCCGGCGATGACGCCGGTGCCGGCGGACGCAGGTTTTAGAAAGACGCGTCCGGCGCCGAATTTGCCTTCGATTTCATGAGTGATCGTACCCTTGCTCAGGGGAATGTGAACCAAATTCTTTTTTGCTGCGTCCGCGCCTTTGGCGATACAGTCGGACACCTCGTTCGCCTTTCCCAGGCCGACGCCGACTGTTCCCTTGCCGTCTCCAACGACGACGATTGCATTAAAACTAAAGCGTCGACCGCCCTTGACCACTTTGGCGACACGGTTGACGTGAACGACCTTCTCGGTCAGCTCCAGTTCGTTTGGGTTTATTCTTTCCGCACGCTTTTTAGCCATTTGACACCTTTGATGAGTATTAAGAAAATAAATTCCTGTTAAAATTCCAAGCCGCCTTCACGAGCTCCTTCGGCGAAGGCCTTTACTCGACCGTGATATAGATAGCCTGCGCGGTCAAAAACAACTTTATCAATTTTTTTTGACTTTGCAATTTCACCAAGCAGTTTTCAGGCGATCTTTGCCTTCTCCACCTTGCTTTTTGCCTTGCCAATATCTTTCTCGATATCTTTGGATGTTGTGGACGCCGCAACGAGTGTGACATGTTTCACGTCATCTACAATTTGACCGTAAATTTGTTTGTTGCTGCGAAATACGACAAGTCGCGGGCGCTGCTCGGTGCCGCGAATGTTCTTTTTAAGATGTTTTCTGCGTCGTACACGCGATTGCTGTTTTACTATATTCTTATCTGCCATTGCTCAATCTCGATATTCTTTTTTATTATTAAAAAGAGATTACTTATTATGCAGCGGTCTTGCCTGCTTTTCTGCGAACGGTTTCACCGACATATCGAATCCCTTTTCCCTTGTAGGGTTCAGGCGGACGAAAAGAGCGTATTTTAGCCGCAACCTGCCCGACCAATTGCTTGTCGATGCCCTTGACGACGATGTTGTTGTTCCCTTCGGTCGAGACTTCAATCTCTTCCGGCGGGCGGAAAAGAATGTCGTGAGAAAAACCGACGGATAAAAGCAGGTTTCTGCCTTTCATTTCGGCGCGATAGCCGACGCCGACTATTTCCAGCCGCTTTTCAAAGCCCTTGGTCACGCCTTCCACAATATTATTCACCAATGTACGATACAAACCGTGAATTTCACGATGCCTTTGCTCCTCGGAAGGGCGCTCTATAGTGAGCGTGCCATCCTTGAGATTCGTTTTCAGCTCCCGGCTAATGGCGACGGAGAGCTCGCCTTTCGGGCCTTTTGCCGTAACGACGCCGTCCTTTATGTCAAGCGTAACTGCATCAGGTATAGTAATGGGTTGTTTTCCTACTCGTGACACGATTAACTCCTAATCATCTATACAGTTCAATTACCAGACGTAACACAAGATTTCACCGCCAACGCCCCGGCGCTTTGCTTCCTGGCCGGTCATCACGCCTTGCGACGTCGTCAAAATAGCAACACCCAGATTATTGTACACGCGTGGAATTCTGTCTTTGCTGACATACTGGCGATAGCCGGGCTTGCTGATGCGCTCCAACCCGGAGATCACGCTTTTATCATCTTCATAATACTTTAGATAGATGCGGATAATCGACTGTTTGCTATCTTCAATGATAATATGATTTTTAATATAGTGCTCATCCTGCAGTATTTTTGTGATCTCTTTTTTCAAGTTAGAAGCAGGAATATCAACCTTGCGATGTTTTGCCCTTGTCGCATTTCGTATTCTTGTCAAGTAATCTGCGATGGGATCAGTTTTAGACATTTATTTTCTCCCTAACAACCCTAAACCGAGTAATTGTTTAACGTCATGGTTTTTTGCTGAATTACCAGCTAGCTTTGACCACGCCTGGGATTTTTCCGTCAAGAGCCAGTTCTCTCAAGCAGATGCGGCAAACGCCAAATTTTCTATAGTATGCTCTCGACCGGCCGCAGCGCGAACAGCGATTATATTTTCTCACTTTAAATTTCGGCTCTTTTTTCGATTTGTAAATCAAACACTTTTTAGCCAAGGGTACTCCTCTTTCGCTTAAGTTTTACTATTGTTTTTTTACAAACGGCACGCCAAACGCCTTTAGCATTTCGTAGGCTTCCTCATCCGTTTTGGCTGTCGTTACGATAGTAATGTTAAATCCACGAATCTTGTCTATTTTATCGTAATCAATTTCAGGAAAAACAATTTGCTCTTTGATGGAGAAATTGTAATTGCCGCGGCCGTCAAACTTTATTTGCATCCCTCTAAAGTCACGCACCCGAGGTATGGCGACCGAGATGAGACGATCGAAAAACTCGTACATGCGGCTCTGGCGCAAGGTAACGCTGCAGCCGATTGGCGTACCGGCGCGCAGTTTAAAGTTGGAGATAGACTTTTTTGCGCGCCTGATTATCGGCTTTTGGCCGGAGATTTTGGTCAAATCTTCAATAGCGCCGTCCAGGTTTTTGGCGTTTTCCGTCGCTTCGCCAACTCCCATATTGAGCACGATTTTTTCCAGCCGCGGCACCTCGTGCGGGTTGCTGTACTTGAACTTTTCCTGCAACAAAGGTACGACTTGCTTTTTGTACATCTCGATAAGTCTTGGTTTGTAATCTTGTTTTTTAGCCATTATTCCGGTCCAATAATATCATTATTTGCTCGAAACTAACATTTCACCACAATTTTTACAGACGCGGACGCGATTTTTGCGATTCCGCACTTCGTCAACAACAGTTTGGCTGCCCATACGTGAGGGCGTGTTGCACTTGGGACAAACGACCATCACATTGGAAACATGAATGGGCGCTTCTTTTTCAATAATTCCGCCCTGCGGATTTTGCTGGGTGGGTCGGCTGTGGCGCTTTATAAAATTGACGCCTTCGACGATGACCCTGCTTTTATCGGGGAAAACCTTGAGCACTTTGCCCTTATTTCCCTTGTAATTTCCAGCTAGAACTAAAACCTGATCGTTTTTTCTTACTCTCATGTCGCAACTCGACTTTTTATCAATTCTGTGTTTATATAACTTCGGGCGCCAGGGACACGATTTTCATGAACTGCTTTTCGCGAAGTTCGCGTGCAACAGGTCCGAAAATACGCGTTCCTTTCGGTTCGCCGGCTTCATTAATTAACACCGCGGCATTTTCATCAAATCGAATATAAGAACCGTCTTTACGGCGCTTTTCTTTTTTCGTTCTCACGATAACCGCTCTGCTCTTGTCGCCCTTTTTAACAGTAGCGTTTGGCAAAGACTGTTTTACGGATACGACGATGATATCGCCGATGCCGGCATATTTCTTTTTGCTGCCGCCGAGCACTCGAATGCACATGACCTTTTTAGCGCCGGTGTTGTCCGCCACGTTGAGTCTGCTATATTCCTGAATCATTTCACGTTCCCTTCAGCTTGAGCGCATTGCTCGAAATTACTTTGCCTTTTCAATGATCTCCACAAGGCGCCAGCGTTTCCTGCGACTGAGCGGCCTGGTTTCCATTATTCTCACCGTATCGCCAATGTGGCTCTCGTTCTTCTCATCGTGAACCATAAACTTTGACGTCTTTTTAACATACTTTTTATAAAGCGGATGCTTCACCTGACGTTCAACGACGATGACGCGACTTTTATCCATTTTGTCGCTGGCGACGACGCCTGTTATTGATTTTCTTCTACCTCTATCCACGATTTATCTCCAATAGATACATTAAATAGTCGAGGCTCGCCCAATGCCCAGCTCATGCTCTCGTATCACAGTCTTGAGGCGGGCGATATCTTTTCTCAACATACGTATGCGCAATGGGTTGTCCAACTGGTGCGTTGAATTCATAAACCGGAGATTTTCCATCTCCTCCAATGCGTCTTCGAGACGAATTTTTATTTCATCGATATCCAGTTGACGA
>JAJRST010000380.1 GCA_024278645.1 bacterium
AGATTGATTTTTCAAGCAATCGGCATTTACTTGTCCTTTGGAATAATCGTTAACATAATTCTTTATTCTCTTGGAAAGCCCACAAACATTCTTGATTCTATGAACCAGGCAAGCATACCGTTTATTCAGGGAGCTGTTGATGCGATTACGCCAATAGGGGCGGTACTTTTCATTATTGGAATACTTGTAAAGCTGTTTTATTGGGGGATCGCCTTTGCAAGCAGACACTTTCCCTACTTTTTCTGGCCAAGAGACATGCGCAGGCTTGAATAGACCCAAGTATGAAAAGCAAAAAAAAGCCGCTGAAAATTATCAGCGGCTCAAAAAAACAGCGGCACATGATTCTTTTTACACGCCCATAATCTCTTTTTCTTTCAAAGCCAGCATTTCGTCGATCTTTTTGACAAAATCGTCGGTCAGTTTTTGAATGTCATCCTGCGCATCGTGCATGTTGTCCTCGGAAATCTCGGAGGATTTTTGCGCTCTTTTCAGTTTTTCGTTGGCATCCCGGCGGACGTTGCGAATGGCCACTTTGCTTTCCTCGGCATGTTTTTTCGCAACCTTGACCAGATCGCGTCGGCGCTCCTCGGTCAGTTGCGGGATCGGGATTCGAATGACAATGCCGTCGTTGGTCGGGTTCAGCCCCAGGTCCGATTTCAGGATGGCCTTTTCGATTTCGCCGAGCATGTTTTTTTCCCACGGCTGAATGACGAGCAATCGCGGCTCCGGCGCGCTTATGTTGGCAACTTGTTTGATTGGCGTGGCGTTGCCATAATAGTCGACGGAAATGCCATCCAGCAGCGCCGGCGTGGCTTTGCCGGTGCGCAGTTTGGCAAACTCGCTGCGCAGGACGTCTACAGCCTTTTCCATGCGCGCTCTTGCGTCTTTTTTTACTCTTTCAATCATATCAATCACCACTTATTTTAGTTCCAATGTTCTCACCTACTACAACTTTTTTCAGATTTTCCTTTACTTTCAACTCAAAAACAACAATCGGCAATTTATTTTCCATGCACAATGTGACGGCCGTGGCGTCCATCACTTTGAGTTGCTTTTGTACGATGTCCATGTAGGTCAGTTCATTAAATCGCACGGCGTCGGCGTGCTCGACGGGGTCCTTGTCGTATACGCCGTCGACCTTGGTGGCTTTAAAAATGGCGTCGGCTTCAATTTCTATAGCCCTCAGCGTGGCTGCCGTATCGGTGGTAAAATAAGGATTGCCGGTGCCGGCGCCGAAAATCACCACGCGCCCATTCTCCAGATGTCGAATCGCCCGGCGCCGAATAAAGGGTTCAGCCAGCTCTTCCATCTTGATGGCCGTCATGACGCGCGTCTGCAGATCATAGCGTTCCAAATAGTCCTGCAGGGCCAGCGCGTTGATGACCGTGGCCAGCATGCCCATATAGTCGGCCGTCACCCGGTCCATGCCGCGAGCGCTCGCCGAAAGGCCGCGAAAAATATTGCCGCCGCCGACGACAATGGCGATCTGCACGCCCATGTGCGCGATTTCGCTGATTTCGCGGCTGATCTGATCCACGGTTTTGGGATCGATGCCCAGGCGACCGTGGTCGCCCATCAACGCTTCGCCGCTGAGCTTTAAAAGTATGCGATTGTAAACAGGTTTTTGTACGCGCATCATGCTCTCATTGTAAACAGCCGGATATAAAAAGAGCGAAGCCATTGACTTCGCTCAACATCAACACAGCGTAATTATTCGCCAAGTTCGAAACGAACAAAGCGCTTAATGATCATATTCTCGCCCAACTTGCCGATCGTCTCTTTCAGGTAATCGCCGATGGTTTTATCCGGGTCCTTGACAAAAGGCTGCTCGAGCAGACATGAATCCTGGTAGAACTTGTCCAGTTTGCCGGTGATCATACGTTCAATGATGTTTTCGGGCTTGCCTTGCTCACGAGCCTGAGCACGGTAAATTTCCAACTCGTGGTCTATGAGCTCCTGTGACACATCTTCCCGCTTCACAGCGATTGGCTTTGAGGCGGCGATGTGCATTGCCACATCCTTGGCGAAAGTTTGAAAATCCTCCGTCCTGGCGACAAAATCGGTTTCGCAGTTTATTTCCACCAGCACGCCCAGCCGACTTCCGGGGTGAATATAAGATTGAATAAGACCCTGTTCGGTCAATCGACCCGCTTTTTTATCAACCTTTTGCATGCCTTTTGTGCGTAAATAGTCGATTGCCTTGTCGAAATCGCCGTCGGTTTCGGACAATGCTTTTTTGCATTCCATCATTCCAGCGCCGGTCATATCGCGCAATTTTTTCACATCAGATGCCGAAATGGCCATTTTCTATATTCTCCTCTTGCAAAAAGGTTATTACCGTTATCGTTTAACTCTGCACATCCGCATTTTCACTGACCTCGGCAGCCACGGCTTCTTCCTCGGCCTGCGCTTCAAACTGGCTCGCCTTGCCGTCAATTATGGCATCGGTCAGTGCACGCATCACCAGGCTGATCGCTTTAAAAGCGTCGTCATTGCAGGGGATGACATAGTCAATCGGATCAGGATCGGTGTTGGTGTCGACGATGGCGAACACGGGTATATTCAAACGAATCGCCTCGCGAATGGCGATGGCTTCTTTTTTCGCATCGACGACAAAGAGGGCCGCCGGCAGGCGATTCATTTCCCGTATACCGCCGAGCACGCGGTTCAGTTTTTCTTTTTCGCGCTCTATCTGGAGAATTTCTTTTTTGCTCAACTTGTCATAGGTGCCGTCGCTTGCTTTTTTCTCCAAATTCTTCAAACGTTTGACGCTCTTTTTGATGGTGACAAAATTTGTCAGCGTGCCGCCGAGCCAGCGCTCGGTCACGTAGGGCATGCCGCAACGCTCCGCCTCTACGCGGATAATATCTTTTGCCTGTTTTTTGGTGCCGACGAGCAAAACTTCGCCGCCCTGTCGGACGATGTTGCTGATGGCATCGCAGGCCTGATTCAGATTGCTTAATGTTTTTTTAAGATCAATAATGTGGATGCCGTTGCGCTTCATAAAGATGTATTTTCTCATCTTTGGGTTCCATCGGCGCGTCAGATGGCCGAAATGACATCCAGCCAGCAACAAGTCTTGAATTTTTACTTCTGCCATTTTGTCCTCACGTTGGGGTTAAGCCTCCATTCTTCTGAGAAATATGTCCCGAAACGGGCACCCCATGTTCAAAGAAGAATGTGTGATTTGCCAAAAATCGACATTAACGTTTCGAAAACTGGAAACGTTTACGAGCGCCGGGCTGTCCGTATTTCTTACGTTCAACCATGCGCGGGTCGCGAGTTAAAAAGCCGCCTTGACGAAGAACAGGTCTCAGCTCTTCATCTTTTTGGACCAAAGCCCTAGCGATGCCCAGCAGGATGGCGCCGGACTGACCGGTGAGGCCGCCGCCCTTGGCAAAGGCTTTAATGTCAACCTTGTCGAGCATCTCCGTGGCAACCAAAGGCTGCTCAATGATCATTTTCAGAGTGTCGCGCTTGACATAGTCGAGCAACTCGTGATTGTTTACCGTAAACTTGCCGGTTCCCGGTTTCAGATAAACGCGGGCAATGGCGTTTTTCCGACGACCGGTGGCATAATAATAAGTTCCCTTCATTTTTTCTCCTTAGTTCCTTCTCAGCACTAAATTTCTAATTTAACCGGGTTTTGTGCTTCGTGGGGATGAGTCGGAGCGGCGTAGATTTTAACATGCTTTAAAATCTTGCGTCCAAGACGATTACGCGGCAACATGCCGCGCACAGCTTCACGAACGATAAACTCGGGACGCTTGGCCAACATTCGGCGAAAGGGGGTCGCTTTCAAACCACCCGGGTAGCCGGAATGATGGTAGTAAACCTTGGTATCTGCCTTGCGTCCTGTGAGACGAACCTTGTCCGCATTGACGACGATGACAAAATCGCCGACGTCTGCATGAGGCGCCCACATGGGTTTATGCTTTCCGCGAACAACGTGTGCAATCTTGGCGGCCAAACGGCCCAAAACCAAACCATCCGCATCGACCACGTACCAATTTCTTTCCACATCTTGTGGTTTCGGCGAATAAGTCTTCACTGTTTTTTCTCCTTTATTAACATGTTCACACAAAGACAAGGAATTTATACAAAAATTATTTTAAAAGCAAGAAAATTTTGGGATTGAGAGGTTCAACCAGGCATCGATTGCCTTGAAAGGCAGGCGTCGTCTGCGCTCCCCCGGGTTTTAGCAAAATTATTGAAAAAATGCCTTTGAGACTTTTGTCGTCGCCCCTGTTTTTCACTTGCGAGAGATATCCGTTTATAAAAAATCGTAATAAAGGCTGTTGGGAAACTTTTTTAACCCGGAAAATTCATTCGCCGCAAAGTCGCCAAGTCTCGAAGGCGCTCAAAAACAATAGAATTAAGACAATAATATTGTAAATAAAACAAATCGTTTCTAAAACTTTCTCCCAACGC
>JAJRST010000381.1 GCA_024278645.1 bacterium
CGCAAGCTTCTCTGGTCAATCTTGTGATGTCCCTGGAGCGTTGTGGTTTTCCTGTTCAAAAAGGAACGGGTTTATTATGAGGCAAGAAAAACGGGGAAACAAAAAAAGCGCTGACGTTCGTTCGCCAGCGCTTTAAAGCCAATTTTTGATCTGTCAGGACAGGACGCTTACAAATTTCTTCTTTTTTCCCTTTGTCTGAAAAGTGACGGCGCCGTCGATCTTGGCAAACAATGTGTCGTCTTTGCCCCTGCCGACGTTCTCGCCCGAGTGAATCCTGGTGCCGCGCTGGCGCACAATAATGCTGCCGGCGGTCACAAATTCGCCGCCGTAGCGTTTCACGCCCAACATTTTCGGTTTGCTGTCCCGTCCGTTTCGGCTGCTGCCGACGCCTTTTTTATGAGCCATGACTTTTCTCCTTAAACTCTAAGCAACAATTTCCTTGATCTGAAGTGTCGTCAGCGGTTGACGGTGACCGTTCTTGACGCGATAGCCTTTGCGCCTCTTTTTCTTGAAAACAAGTATCGTCTTGTCTTTTTTATGACCAACGATCGTCGCCGTCACCTTGGCGCCATCGACATAAGGAGCGCCGATTTGCGTCCCCTTTTCCGTAGATAAAAGCATCACTTTATCAAATTCTACTTCAGCTCCTTCATCGCCTTGAATACGAAAAGCGACGATGGTGTCGTCTTTTGATACTCTGAATTGTTGACCTGCAATATCAACGATAGCGTACATGGAAATATTCTCCAGTGTTATTGTCCGTAATTCATAAAGCCTGACAAATTACAAAAATAAGCGCACATTGTCAAGACATAAATCGTTCCGTGATGTCTTCTTCGCCCATTTTGTCGAGAAAACGAAACTCGTCCAGGCTTATATTTTCATCCGCGACAATTTTGATTCTCGTCCAATAGCTCCACATGAATTTACGAAGCGGACTTTTATAGCCGCTGCCAAGATAGTGCGCCAGCTCCGGGTGCACAACCAGTTGCACGCTGCGCGGTCCTTTTTCCAGGCGATAGCGTTTGATCCAGCGTTCGATTTTGGCGGCTGTCGTCGATTTGGAAATCACGCGACCGGTGCCCATGCATGCCGGACACGGTTCGCTTATGGCGAATAGCAGCGTCGGCCGCACGCGTTCGCGCGTCATTTCAATGATGCCGAATTCGGAAAGCGGCGTAATGTTCGCCTGGGCGCGATCCTTTCTCAGCTCCCGCTTGAATTCGTCGTACAGTCGCTTGCGGTTCGCGGGAACGACCATATCGATAAAATCGATGATATGATGCCGCCGATGTCGCGCAAGCGCAACTGCCTGGCGATCTCCTTGGCGGCGTCCAGGTTAATTTTCAGGCTGTTGGAATCATGATCGGCCCTGCCGCTAAAGCGGCCGCTGTTGACGTCAATCGCCGTCAGCGCTTCCGTGTGATCAATGAACAGGTAGCCGCCCCGTTTCAGCCATACTTTGCGCGACAAGCTTTTATTGATCTGGTTTTCAATATCGTACTCGTCAAAAATCGGCGTCTTTTTTTGATGCAAGGATACGCGATTGACCAGCTGCGGCGACACCTCTTTTAAATATTTTACAATTTCGCGGAACATCGGTTTGTCGTCGACGATCAGCTTGTCAATATCGGATGTAAACAGGTCGCGAATGACGCTGGAAAGCATGCCGACTTCCTTGTGCACCAGTTGCGGCGGGTCGGCGTCTTTCATTTTTTTCACCAACTGTTCCCATTTTTTCACCAAATTGTCCAGATCGGCTTTCAGCTCCGCTTCCTGCTTGCCTTCCGCCACGGTGCGGATGACCAGTCCGAATCCTTCGCGGCGAATAGCGCGGCCGACTTTTTTCAGACGATATTTTTCCTTGCGGTTGTGTATTTTTCGAGACACGCCGACGACATGGTCGTGCGGCACCAAAACCAGATAGCGCCCGGGCAGGGAGATATTTGTGGTCACGCGCGGCCCCTTTTGAGCAAGCGGCTCCTTGGTCACCTGCACGAGGATCTTGTCTCCCCTGCGTATCGGCACATCGCCGTTGTTCCAGCCTGAACGTCGTTTCTGCGGAAACCGGCCCCCGTTTTTAGCATTGGGGTCGAAGCCCAATAAACGGTCGTCAAGGTCGGAAAAATGCAGAAATGCATCCTGCTTTTTACCAATGTCAATAAAGGCGGCTTGCAGCCCTTTTATTACTTTTGCCACGGTCGCATAATAGATGTCCCCCACCATTCTTCCCCCTTCGGGCAGTTCATAGTAGAGTTCAACCAGCGTTTTATCTTCAAGAATGGCAATACGAGTTTCGTGGATTGACACGTTGATGACAATACTTTTTTCCATAATTCCTCTTTTACATTAAATTCTTTGTCGTTCCGGCTGCTCATATCATCTCCAACGGGTGTTTGAGAATCCCGTCTTTCTGCACCCACAATGCGGCTCGATGAACCCGCGCCGTTTTGGCGATGTATGCATTGGCCGGAAACATGAGAGAAAGAAGTTCATTCACGCGGATGGACTTGCCGTCCGTCATTATCGTTCGAACATGGAACCCTTCTTTTGTCGCCTCCATACGTTCAATAAAGGGTCTCACATCGATTGTTCGAACATCCTTTTTCTTCCTTCTCTGCACCAACAATTCTTTTTGCGACAGAATCGCTTTAATGCGATCCTCAAGTTCTGATTGCGCCGCATCGATGAGGCGGCATTGGTAATCGGCCCTGTTAATAACAGCGGCCAGCGACGCCGCTTTTTGCCGCAGCCTCTTTACGTTCACGATTTCAATCCCCAGCGGCAGTTGCGGCGTTAAACGTTGTTTCAGGTCAAGCTGTTCTCCGCTCTCGTAGATTTGCAGATCCATAAACTCTGCATCACTGGTCAACCCCGTGGCCAGCGACGGGCCGAACGACAGTTTCGGATGCGGATTAAAGCCCTCGGTAAACACTACCGGGATGCGGGCGCGACGCAACGCACGTTCGAACAAGCGCAGCATATCCAGGTGAGACAGATAGCGCACCGGTTCGCCGCGACGATACTGCATGCGCACATGCACAAGTGCACGGTCGGCGCTCATTTCCGCGACATCCACAACCGGCGTTTCGGGGACGACGATGTCCTGGCGTTCAACCGGCTGTTCAAGCGCCTGGCCGCTCTTTTGCCGCTGAATGAGTTCCTTGCACGCCTTTTGTCCCATGAGGCCGCAACTGTGGCAAGCCGTGAATCGACAATCCGGCAACTCTTCCTCGCCAAAGGCGCGTCGATAATCGTCCAGCAGGAACTTTTTTGCAACGCCCTTTTCGATATGGTCCCAGGGAAGCGCCTGATCCGTATCATAGCCGCCGGTAAATTGTTCAAAGCAAAGCCCGGCTTCTTTCA
>JAJRST010000382.1 GCA_024278645.1 bacterium
CGTCCGGCGACATAGACGTTTTCCGGGCCTTCGTACTCTTTGGCAAGATCGAGGATGTTGTGGTAAAACTCTTGCGAAAAGACGTCATCGCCGATTCGCGCGATGATGACCGTCACCGTTTCATCCGTGGATACCAGACGTCCGAAAACCATTTCATTGTCGAGAACCTTTTGGCGCAGCTCTTCCAGCTTTTCTTTGGTTTTGGGAACGCGTTTGTAAAAGGCCTTAACGTCCATGCCGTCTTCGGTGCCGACGATGTTATCCGCCGTGTATAACGAAGTGACATCATTCTTTTCTATTTCCGGCATCTTTTGCAGTTTTTTGGTGATGTCTTTGACCTTTTGCAACGTGCCCGAGTTGAAGACGCCATCTTTATTTTCCAGGGCGATGATGATGCCGTCTTTGATGTCGAACCAGTCCTCGGCCTCGTTGCTGTAAACAAAGGCCGGATGCTGCTGAGGCATGTACTTGTCCAGGTCGGTCTCCATGCGCGAATTCTTTTTCATGACAATGAAAAAGCCCACGGACAAAACAAGAATGACAATCAGAACTGTCCTGGGGAATTGCAGGATTTTGTTTAATAGTTTTTCCATAAAGCCTTCCCTTTCAGTTGAATATTAGTTAATATTAACTAACAAATGTGATAAAAAATATATTGGCTTATCTTCATTGTTTATTTTTAACCAGCCGTTCAATGGATTTCCATAGCTTTGTTCCTTCCACTTCCAAATCGAATGAAAATCTGGACAAACGCCAGCGAGTGACAAGCAATCGCAGCGAACCGATTATCATGATGGCCAAGTGACCGGCGGAAATATCATTTCGTATTTCATTATGATCCTGACCGCTTTTTATCAGTTTTTCAATAGCCGCCTGACTCAGTTCCATTATGGATGCAACTTTTGTCGAAAGCTTGATATCATTTTGAAATATCTCCTCGGAAAAGATTGTCGCAGCAAGCGCCGGATTAGCGGCAAACCTGATGATATGCGTTGAAAAAATAGTCTCTATCTTTTCAATGGCCGGCTTGTCCGTTTCCTGAATCCGCTGCAAACTGCTTTTGGTCGATTCCTGAAAGTTTGCCAGTATAGAAAGCAATATATCCAGTTTGCAGTTAAAATGGCGATAGATCGCCGGCTCGGAAATGCCCATGCTTTTGGCAATATTTTTTATTGTCAATTGCTGAATGCCTTTTTGAGCGATAATGTTTATCGCTGTTTCGATAATTTCTCTTTGTCTGTCTGTTAAAGCGACCATAATTTCTCCATACAGTAGTTAATACTAACTAACGTACGGAATGTTTCAGGAAATGTCAAGCTTTTTATAAAAAAATGGCGGACTGTTTGCCCGCCATTTGATGGACCTTCTTTTGGGAAGTCGGAAAGCTTTACTTGACCAGGGTCATTTGTTTTGTGATCTGAAAGGCGCCGCTGCTGACACGGTAAAAATAGACGCCCGAAACGACCTGGCTTCCGCTTTCATCAAGGCCGTTCCAGGTAAAAGAGTGTTGACCGGCTTGCAATTCTTCATTGGCAGCCAGTGTGCGGATCAATGCGCCGCTGACGTCAAAGATGTCCACGGATACAATGCTGTTTGTTGGAATGGAGAATTGTATGGTTGTACTCGGGTTAAAAGGATTTGGGTAATTTTGCATGACGATAAAACTCTCGGGAATGGCGTCGGCAGCATTCGCGGCGATGCCTGTCAATACAAGGGGAGCCCCGTCGGCGTCCACAAAACCCTTCTCTTCCGTACCGGCCAGGATTTGCTCAAGCTCTTCCGGGGTGATAAACTGAGCCTCATAAGTCTCGTCTTGAGCAGAGTATTGACTGTAAAAAGCTCTCATGTGATTCCGCGATCCTTTCATCAGATTTTGATAAACCGTTCGAACATCCTGGTTGTCGGACACGACCAGCAAATTTTCAAGATCAAAGATGTCCAGGTCCTCAATAGTGCAGCCGACAAACAAACCCTGCGAAAGGGAAGCGACGCCGATTTCCACAAGGGAGTTGTAAAGCGCCTGCATGGTGGAATCGGTAAAGACGCCGCGCTCTTCTATAAAGGGGTCTTCAAGGTTGTACTTTTCGATAATCAGTCCAACCATTTCAATATGACTTTGTTCGCTGCGTGTGGCAATGTTATAAAAGATATTCATCTGCCATGTGTCATAAAGCGTCAGATAAACATCGCGCGCGAGCTTTTCTTCTTCGCGCATCTGCATAAGGCCGGCCAGCTCCTGCTCGCTCAACGCCTCATTCGGCAGGTTCATAATGTAGTCATTGAATAGCTGATCCATGTTTTGCGCAGGAAGCGCAGAGAACATCACGAACAGCAACGATACGGTAACGATCATGGATTTCATGGGAAACCTCCTTTAAAGTGAGTTGTGATTGAATTGCACGTTGCCGTCGTTCTCACAAAAAGGGCGCCATAATCGATACTATACCTGTAAGGTAAGGTATTATAGAAGTTTGACTTGTTTTCAACAAACCGTATTAAAACGGCGCTTTCGACGATTTGGTCGAAAACATCGACATTTTGGACGGAATGGCCTTTGAAATTATGAAATGCGATTGCGCAATGCTTCTTGTGTTTTTATGCCGTTAATTCATATTCTAAAGGACTATGATATTGGGTTTCGGTGTGCAGAACGAGTGTAGGATGAAAGATAAAATCGGCAAGACAAAAGGTGCTAGCTATCTTCAATAAATACAGCAGGCGAAACGTGAAATCGCTTGCTCAATGCTTTGATTTGCCTCACGTTCTAATTTCGTTTTCCGTGCAAAATTTCCGATACAATTCCCTGGCTTCCGATTTCCTTGAGATCTTTTTGTCGCATCCCATGTTCGGACATAAGATATTTCAAGCTGCCGATCGGATCACTTTTGGGCTCTGTTATATTTCGATCCTCATAATCTTTGATTAAAGTCCCTAATGTGTCAATCAATGATTATTTAATCGGGTCCGGCTTTTCACTGACAGAATCGATCAAGTTATCCAATAAGCTTACTGCTCTTTTATAATGCTTTTGCGTATGAATGGTCGATATAATTTTTGATACTTTCGGCCATAACTTTATTGTTTCATTTATTTCATGTTCTAAAACGATCATAAAGACTGGAGGAGAACAGTCATTTTATTAATGTAGTTTTGCACTTTTTGTAACTATTCAGCCCTTCATACTTCAAGCGTTCCTTGATGGTCAAAGTCATTTAATTTCAATGAGTTGCAAATAATCCTATGATTTTGCAACGCTTTTGCATATCTTTTTTTATGCAAAAGCTTGACAGAGAACAGGTTCTTGAACTTTGCCGAACCGACCCGGAAGCTGCGGCGGAGCTGATTCTACATCTCTTTGAAAAGATAGAAGAATTTGAAGCTCGCATCAAAGCGCTTGAGGATCAGTTGTCAAAAAACAGCCGCAACAGCAGCAAGCCGCCGTCGAGCGATGGTCTGAAGAGACAGACGAAATCCCTTCGCAAGAAGAG
>JAJRST010000383.1 GCA_024278645.1 bacterium
TAGCCGGCCATGACGTTCTCGCCCTTGACGACGATCTCGCCCTTTTCGCCGACGGGCAGCGCGTTGCCCTTGTCGTCGCAAATCTTCACTTCAAGGTTGGGCACAATGGCGCCGGAGGAGCCAAGTTTGTGCTTCTTTTGTACATTGGCGGAAATGATCGGCGCCGCTTCGGTCAGGCCGTACCCCTGAAACATGGGCATGCCGATGGCGTAATAAAAGCGTTGCAGTTCAATGTCCAGCAGCGCGCCGCCGCCGATGAAAAATTCCAGCCGCCCGCCAAAGCCCTGGCGAATCTTGCTGAACAGGATTTTGTCGTACAGCGCGTAAAGCGGCTTGTACAGAAATCGCAGGCCCTTGCCGCGATCCCAGCCGATGCCGTTGTATTTGTACGCCAGCTTGAGCGCCTTTTGAAAAAGTTTTTCCACCTTTGGGCCTTTTGCCCGCAATCCCTTTTCGATGTTTTTGCGAAAATTCTGCGCCAGCGCCGGAACGCTCAACAGAAAGACAGGCCTGGTTTCCTTGATGTTGACGGGGATGTTCTTCAGCGTTTCCATGGGCGTGGCGCCGATTTGCACGGAGGACATGGAAGCGCCGTTCATCATCAAGGTGTAAATGCCGGCCGTATGCGCGAACGAGTGATCCCACGGCAGAATGAGCAGCGAGGTGTACCATTCGGGGATGGGCAAAACGGCGGACGCCTGTTCCACATTGGCGGTATAGTTGCGGTGCGTCAGCATGATGCCCTTGGGGTCGGCGGTGGTGCCGGAGGTGTAGCAGATGTTGGCGATGTCGCCTTCGGCCACGGACTGCCATCTGTCGTCAAAAGCTTGCTTGTTGGCGGCCATAAACTCTTCGCCCATTTTATACAGATCGTCCAAAACAATGATATCATCGTTTTTCTCATCCGGCGGGTCAAAGACGATGATTTTTTCCAGATCGGGCAGGTCGTTTTCTACCGCCAGTATTTTGCCAAGTTGTCTTTTGGAGACGACGGCCATGCGGCACCCAGAATGTGAAAGCCGGAATTTCAAGTCGGTCAGTTCATCGATTTTAACGGACATGGGCACGTTTATGGCGCCGGTATACAAAATGCCCAGCTCGGCGATCACCCAGGCGTTGCGCCCTTCGGAAATCAACGCCAGGCGGTCGCCCTTGTTAACGCCAAGCGCCATGAGGCCGGCGGCAAATTTGTGCACGAGTTCGCGGATTTCCTTGTAGGTCGTCCCCTCGTAGGCGTCTCCGTTTTTCTCCCACATGAGAATATTGTCGCCAAACTTTTTTGTACTGTCTTCCAGCAATTGTACCAGTGTTCTTTCGGCCACGGTTTGCTCCTTTTTTTTGTTGAATTGTTGAATTGACTCTACTTCAGTAATCTGCAATGTCATCGCGAGCGAATCCGCGGAGGCGGATTTGCGTGGCGATCTCCCGCCAGAGAGATTGCTCTTTCGCTGGAGCTTGCTTCACTTGCCGCGCTCGTTCGCAATGTCTTGTTCTTGGAATGATTTGCTTCTTTGGAAAAAATTACTATTTTACTTTTTGTCACAGAATTATTTTCTCTCTTGTACAATGGCGTGACCGTATAGAAGGCCTTTGTGTTGCAGATTTGTTGCGTCATTTGAGAGTGAAATTCATTCAATAACTGAATAGTAATCATATCAAGAAACTTTTAAAATGTCAAGGTTTTTTTGACGAGGATTCAAAGTGGCGCAAATTCCACAGGCAATAATTGACCAGGTGCGCTTTGCCAGCGATGTTGTGGATGTGGTTTCCGGCTATCTTGCACTCCGGCGCAAGGGACAAAATTATTTCGGCTTGTGTCCGTTCCACAAGGAAAAAACGCCCTCTTTCAGCGTCAACCCCGATTTACAGATATTTCACTGCTTTGGCTGCGGCGTCGGCGGCAATGTGTTCACCTTTATTATGAAAATGGAAGGCATGACCTTTCCCGAAGCGGTCAAGCTTTTGGCCAAGCAGGCGGGCATTGTTCTGCCGGAAGATGCCGAGAATTTCGACGAATATCGCGAAAAGGAGGCGCTCTATTACGCCAACGAACTGGCCGCTCAATTCTTTCAACAGACCATTCGAACGGAACAGGCGGCGCAGGCCCGCGCCTATTTGAGCAGCCGCGGCATCGGCGAAAAAGAGTTCGAACTGTTCGGCATCGGTTATGCGCCAAACGCCTGGGACGGACTACTGAAACACGCCGCGCAAAAATCGGTGAAACCGGAGCTGCTGCACAAGGCCGGCCTGCTAGTCAAAAAGGAGGAGCGCTATTACGACCGCTTTCGCGGGCGCATTACCTTTGCCATTAAAAACTTGACCGGCCAGGTGGTCGGATTCGGCGCGCGGCGAATTATCGAGGACAATTCGCCAAAGTACATAAACTCGCCGGAAACGGAAATCTATCAAAAGCGCTTCATCCTCTATGCCCTGCAGTCCGCTCGCGATCACATTCGCAAACTGGATCAGGTGGTCATCGTCGAAGGTTATACGGACGTCACCAGTTTGTATCGCGTCGGCATCCAAAACGTCGTCGCCACCTCGGGCACGGCGCTCACCGACGATCATGCCAGGGTGCTGCGGCGCTATACGTCCAACGCCGTTTTGTTGTACGACGCCGATTCCGCCGGCGCCGCCGCCGCCCTGCGCGGCGCCGACATTCTTTTGGAAAACGGCCTGGAGGTCAAAATCGCCATGATGCCGGCGGGACTGGACCCGGACGAATTTGCGCGCACCAAGGGCGAGGAGGAAGTCAAACGCCTGCTCGCCGCCGCCGTGCCGCTCATGGAATTCAAAGTCAATCGCTTTGAATATGAGAGTCGTCGTTACGACTCGTCGACGCAAAAGGCCGCGGCGACGCGCGAAATTCTCGCCTCCATCGCCAAGGTGAACGATCCGATCCGGCGCTCGTTTTTGGTTCGCGACCTGGCCGAGCGGCTGCACCTCGAGGAACAGGCCCTGTGGGATGATATACAAAAAATTTCGCGTCAAAATCGCTATGGAGGCGGCGACAGAGGTGATATGAAACAGGCGCCGCCGGACAAGTTTTTCCTGACCTCCAAGGGAACGGCCGAAATGGGGCTGCTGCAGGTGGCCATGCGCCATCCCGACCTCATCGAGCGCATTCTGCAAAATTTGAATGTCGAAAAAATCACCCATGATGAAATTCGCATGTTGTTTCAGGA
>JAJRST010000384.1 GCA_024278645.1 bacterium
TAACATCATGGGCGATGTGAAGCAGATCGGCATTCGTTCCAGTACGGTGAGGACCTACGACGGCTCTGAAGTAATCGTTCCCAATGCCGACCTGATCTCCAATCGCGTCACCAACTGGACGTTGTCCGATAAAAAGAGACGCGCAACGCTGCCCGTCAAGGTGGCCATTGGCAGCGACCCCCACCAGGTTTTGGATGTTCTCGTCAAAATTGCCGGCGAACATCCAGGAGTGTTAAAGAACCCCGAACCCATGGCCGTTTTTAATGGCTTTGGCGACAATTATCTTGATTTTACTTTGTACTATTGGCTGTCGGATAATATTCTGCAAACAAAATCAAACGTCGCTTTGGGCGTATACGACGCCATTAAGGAGCTGGAAATTCAAACGCCGCGCCCGCAGCGAGAGGTGACGCTGAAAGTCGTGGACGGCGAAATAAAGCAACCACACAGGAAAACACAAAGAAAAAACAGACCGTCTGAAAAGAAACCGAACTCGGGCAACAAATAGATTGCAAAAATGCGGAAAAAGGTATAAATTTAACAGTTGAAATAAAGGGAGTCATGTTTTGTCTTCATTCAAGCTGCAAAGGTTGCCCGACCCTCCTCTGCCCAGATATCCGGCTCTGTCAACCACGGATATCGACAAGCTGCGAGCAGTAGTGACTGGCAACTACCACCCCGGCTTTTGCGATGTACCGAATTATCATAAAAACTTTAAAATAAAGTATAACCATCTATTCCTTGACGGCTTTTCGATAAGCAGTCACGTCAATACCGGACACCTGCATCTTGAAAGCGGCCCGCCGGAGAATGCATACATCATACATTTATTGCCATTGGCGGGCGCCAGTAGAATTCAATACGGACGCGAGAGCCTGACGGTGACAGACGGAACCGGCTGTATCGTGTCGCCGTTTCGTCGTGGTGTGTGGGATTATTACTGCGGGCAGTCGCAGGTGCTTGTGCGCATAGAGCGACATGAAATGGAGACTCATTTGGAGGCGCTTACGGGAGAGCGCTTGCAGGCGCCGTTGGAATTCAAATTTGAAATGAAAGTGAATGCCCCCGGGATAGCCGCTCTTCGTCGTTTTATTCAATACATGGTATACGAGTTGGATACGTGCCAGGACTTTGTCCGATCTCCTTTTATCCAGAGCGCTTTTAAAGAAATGTTGATTAACGGACTTTTTGTAGCGCAGCCACATAATTACACTTCTGCACTTTTAAAAACCCCTGTCGTTTCCGGTCCCGTTTACGTACGCCGGGTTGAAGAATATGTCGTCGAGCATCTGACCGAAGAATTGAGCCCCATCAAGTTGGCAAAGATGTTCGGCGTCAGCCTTCGCTCATTGCAATTGGGATTTCAAAAACATCGTGGTTATACATTACGCGACTTTATTAAAAAGCAACGTCTGTTTTTGGCCCGGCAAAATCTTCTCAAGCCGCGCAGCAGAAATGTTGCCGAGATTGCCTTTTATTGCGGCTTTAATCATCTGGGGCAGTTTAGCGTTGATTATAAAAAAGAATTTGGTGAAAGTCCTTCGGAGACTCTGACTCGCGCAAAAAAAACGGGGAAATAAAAGCAGCATAATGCGCTAGTTCGATAAATTTTTTTCGCCTGTTTGATAGAAAAGAGTGGTTTGGTTTTATATCTTGTGCAAGATTGAAGGCTTGGGAGGAGAGCTACTGCACCACCTGAATGCCCAAGGGGGGCATTCAGGTTATTTGCTGCCAAGATACGCTATTCCAATTTTCAGCATCGTCGCCCGCATTGGGTCATTCAATTTTACCCATGTCAGAAAAATGTTGTCACTTGTTCCGGCTTTCCCAACAACCCGGCAACGGCATATCATAGAGAGTAATTCGGGGTAAGAGGCAAAGGCCGTCCCTGCGCCCCTGGGGACGGCTTTTTCATTCTAATCGGGAAAGTTCGGTTCAAAATCGGATTCGTTCACCCATCCTGCTTTTATTTTCTCGCCTTTTAAATATCTTTCGTAAAAGTTCCGATGTTTGACATCCGCATAAGGATAACGGTCGAAAATATCCCCCTTGCCGAACATGCGCGGGTCGCCCTGCGTTTTGAGTTCGGCGAAAAGCTGTTCCTTCAAGCGGTTTTTGATCTCCTGCAACTCGGGCTTTTCAGCAAGATTGTGCACACACTCGCGATCTTTGACGATGTGATACAGCTCCTCCGGGGGACGCTTGCCGAAGGACGGCGCCCAATATTCTTTTGTGTTCGAACTTTTGCGTGATTTTAACACCTCGTTCTTTGTCGGGCTGCCGTCACAGTTCAAATAGCCGGTTTGAGGATCGCCGGCCGGCCAGCGATCCGGCTTGAAATTGTGAATGTAGAGCCAGCCGCCCTTGACAATGCCGCGAATGGGATAGCCCCAATCGTGCGGCCGTCCCACGTCGTGGCGCTCCTTGCCGATGAGCACGTGGTCGCGTTGCGATTCCACGATGCCCGCTTTAGCGGATTTAAAAATCGGCAGCAAGCTTTTGCCGGTTATGGGCGCCATGCCGCTTTGTTGTTCGTCAATGCCGGCGA
>JAJRST010000385.1 GCA_024278645.1 bacterium
TGTTTCAAACCTTCAAGCAGCTAATTTACAACTTTTTTATTAAAAAACAACGTCGTTGTATTATGCAAATGTATAAAAATTTTACTTTTATTATTAAAGAGACTTCAGTGTGTTGACAAGCATCCGGAAAGCCTGATCGGGAGAGGCGTCGCTTTTTGGACGCAGTAAAAAGTTGTACAAATCCTCGCGTTCATGCAGATAAAAGCCGATTCTCAGGTCGGCGTTGCTATTCCACGCCAATGAAAGATTGGTAAAATTAAACTCCGGACTCAGATCAATAACCAGATCATATTTTGTCTGCAATACATTTTGCAGAAACATTTTTTTGGGACGTCCAAAGCTTGTTGTGTCCCTTTCCGTTCGTCGAATAATGTCAATTCTTCGCAACCCTGTCAGCACAAGATTGTCGGCAGCGACCACGGTGATATTCCACTTTTGAAACACCTGTTGCAATTCCTTGATCGCCGCTATCGCCGCCGGCGTCGAAGCGGGGTCATTCGGTAAGCATATAAGAACGACTTTTACTTGTTGAATCTTGTCGCAAATATTGAACGGCGCATCCGGATTCTTGAATTGTTTCGCTGATCTGTATAGATATAGCTGCAATAATTGCAAAAATTTAGTCACGGCCTTCATTTCTTGATTGAAATTTTAACGATTTATCAACCGTGGAATATAGTTAACGCATCTCTCAAATTCAACAGCAATTTACAGCTTTTTAAAGTCTCCAGTCCAGTTGCAAGGCGGCTGCATTTTCAACCGCCCCGTGAACAGCATCCATGCCCGAGCCGATGGCGTCACGGTCGTCGTAAAAGGTGTGTTCGATCTTGAAGGTCGCTTGCAATTTTTTGCGCCAGCGATAGACAAAAATGCCGTACCAGCGGCTGCCGCGCCCGGCAAGCATTTTCATCCGCATAACGCCGGGCAGATCGTTTTCATATTGATAAAAGCGAAGCTCGTACATCGGCGCATCGAAAAAGCTCCAGCGAGTTTGCAAGCGACAGTTTTTTGCAAAGCGCCATAAAATATCCTGGTAAAGCAAAAATCCGGGCTGATATTCCCGACGCCCCTCTCTGGCGCCTGAGTAAAAAGAAAACGCCACGCGGCTTCTCAGGCGGATGGAACGAGACGCGTCGACATCCATTTGCATACGGACAAAGGTTTTACGTGCGGGCGTTAAAATTTTCTTTTTGTTGCCAAACGGATCAAACTCGTCGGCGGCGTCCATTTTTGCTTCGGATCGTACGCGGAGCTGCGCTTTTAGAGAAGATTGAAACCTGTGTTCGA
The DNA here is from genome assembly GCA_024278645.1 of bacterium. Taxonomy (GTDB): domain Bacteria; phylum Zhuqueibacterota; class Zhuqueibacteria; order Residuimicrobiales; family Krinioviventaceae; genus JAJRST01. Next base: position 1,288 of record JAJRST010000385.1, read on the forward strand.
TCATCGCCAGCAGCTCATGCCCCGAAGCGGGCATGGGCAGGGCGCCCTGCGGCCAGGAGAAACGATAATGATCCGAATAAAATGAAATCGTCGTCTGCTTTTGCGGTCGCCAACGAAACCCTAAATAAATGCCCTCTTCGTTGCGCGTGTCGTCTCTTTCGCCAAAGCCGAAGGAATGCAAATTCTGGAAATCCTTATCGTAACGGCGCCACAGGAGGGCCAGTTCGACGGGTTGCACCTCCGCCAATACGCCGACATTGGAAGCCCAGCCTCCCGAGGCGCTGCGCGCCGTCTCGCTGAAAAAATTATAATCGGAAAAAGTGACGTCGAAATTCACGCCGGCCACGGTGTTTTTCGTCCCGGAAAAGGCAAACTTTTCAACGCCGTCTTTTTGCCGAAAGGGGTGACTAAATTCAGAGTTTTGAAAAACAGCGCCAAGAAACGCATCCTTGGCAAAGCGGTAGGAGACGGCGCCGCCCTGCACCTTTTCTTCAAGCCGGTCTCTGGCGGCGATTTCGCTTTGCGTGCGATGCATTCCGGAGACAGGTGTGGATACAACAAAACCGTTTTCAAGGCGGGCGTCACGCTGGCTGCGGCTGGAAAAAGCGTAAAGCCCAAGCCTTTTAATTTCCTGCGAAAACGCAACTCCGAAAAACGCCTCGTTTTCGCTCACGGACAAATAGGGGTGCAGCATACGACTTTTTTGCTTTGCCGGTGCAATGGGATCGCTGCCTTTGCCCATTTTATAGGGTCCCCAAAAAACCAACCCCTGGGCAAACTCGGCGCTAAAATGACCGGCGATAATGCGCGTTCCCCATTTCTCCACATCTAGCTGAACGTGCCCAACGGCCAGGTCATCGAACTCGGCTTCTCCGGCATCTTTTTCCGTGAGAAAGCCGAATCGCACGAAAGAGGAGTATCCGCCCTGAAAGCGACTGAGAGCTTTTTCTCTCGACCCCGCATAGCGCCGTTCCCGGTAGCCGCGCGCCTCTTCCTTTTTGGCAAGCAGCCGATGTCGTCCCTGAAAATATGCGGGGACAGAGCGGCGCGGCGTGACGCTCAAAAACAGGCGCGTCTTGTCAAAATCGGCGGCCATGCCCCTAATTCGCCGGAGCTGATCCATGCCGGTAAACGGGCCGTGCTCATAACGATGTTGCACAATACGCACGGCCACGTATGGCGAAATCCAGGGGATGGTGCTCAGTTGCTGCGCCGAGGCGGTATTGACGTCGAGCGGATGCAACAAAAGCGATTCCAGGTACTCGATGAGTGCGGACTGATCCTCGCTTTCCCCGCGCCCGTCAAAAAGCGATTCCACGTCAACATCCTGACTCCCGCCGACGACAACGATCAGAAAAACAATGAAAATAATTTTCAATCGAACCGAGGCCATTTTTAGAAAAAATTGAATGAAAACAGGTGCGATGCGCCGAGATCGTCGTGACTCTTGAACGCATAATCGATGCGAAAATGTACAAACTTTAGCGAGAACCCGGCGCAAACCCTCGATGGCTCTGTCGCCGTACCCACGCGCAACGACAGCACGGAAAAGGGAGAGAATTCCGCGCCAAATCGAGCGTCAACGGGAAAGCGCGCATCTTTATACAGGTCGACGTTCAGCAGCAGCCGAGGCGCCGCCCGGACGCTGACCCCCGTGCTCAGGATCTGCGGCATCGGTTCACGGGCGCGACCGATGACGGCATAATTGGCGTTCTTTATCGCAAAGCCAAAGGCAACGCCCGGATGCAGCCGCAGCAGGCCGCCGACATCAAAGAGCAACGCCCCCGATTGGCCATAGCCGCTTATCGTCAAGGCGGCATAGCGGACGTTGGCGCCGACGACAAATCTTTTCGCGGCGCGCAGCGCACCGGTCAAAAGGAACTGATTCTCCCGATAAATCCGATTGCCAAAATACTGCACCGCTCCACCAACGGCATATCTTTTTGCGGAGTATTGCAATGCAACGCCGCCCAAATGCAGTTCGGGTATATGAAAAGGATTTGCATAGGACGCAAATGCATCCATGGATTGCGGTTCGAAAAGAATGCACGCCGGATTTTGAAAAACGCTTTCCGCTCCCAGCGGCCAGGCGACGGCGGCGCCGGCGACGCCGGTGGATCGCGCTCCCACATCCAAATCTTCAAAATCGGCAAACGCCGGCGTGCACACTATAAAGGCAAGGAAAAGTGAGGAACGATTCGAGGTGAAACATCGTTTAGTTAGGAGAACTAATTGCTTGACAAAGTCTTGAAAAAACTTGATATTTACCGGTGATTTAAAACCGTTGCAAGGTTGAAATCGGAGAATTTTATGCATCGTCGCCTCCCCAAAATAACGGCTGGTTTTTTATTGATCGCCATGTTGACAATGGCGCCCCGACAAAGCGTCAAGGCTCAACGCATCGAAGCACAAGTTGAGACGGACCTGCGCACACTGCCGCAAGAGAAACAGGACAAGTTGGGCGATTTTGCCGACAGGGTCGTGCAATTCCTGGACTCCGCCCCCTGGAGCGACGACCCCTGGAACACGCCGGTCTATTTAACAATAACTCTCAGGCTCTAGGACATGAGTTCCGGCGCCGAGGAGCGCTACAAGGGGACCATCATCATCAGCAATAGCTACGACATTCAATTCTCCGACTTGCGCTGGCGATTCGCCTACCAAAGCGGCGACCAGATCACCTACCAGGAAAATAATTTCGACTCTTTTACCAGCGTTTTAGCCTTTTATGTCAATATGATACTTGGCGGTGAATTCGACAAGTGGGGCACCCTGGCCGGCACGCCCTATTATGAAAAAGCCAGAAACATCGCCGAACAAAGCAAGTTCGGCCTCGGTCGTTTTATCGAAGGCTGGGACCGGCGCTTGATTCTGGTCAATTATTTCCTGAGCGACCGCCATCGTCATTTTCGTGAAATGGTCGACTATTATTTTTACGGCCTGTCCTACGTGGGCGAGGATAACGAAAAAGCAAGAAAACATGTGTCAACGGCCATTAAAATGCTGGACAAAATTGTCGCCAACGATCCGGAAAACAAATATGCCCTGGATTTTATAAAAGCGCACTATCAAGAGATCACCGAAATTTATCGAAGAGCAAAGAACAAAGACCCCCTGCGCAAAATGCTTGTCCTGGACCCGGATCATGAACAAATTTACAGAGACATCTTGGAGAGATAATGCATCCCTCAGTTTAAAAGTGCTCGGCAGCCCCCGTAAATCTCTCACGTTTTTTTGGAAAAATTTACTCGCCTGATAAATTCATCCGCCTCCAAGGATCAAAGACTTCAAGTGTTAAAAAGTACAAGCCTTTTTATTTCATTTCTTCTTCGAGCCCTCGAGTCTTCGTGGCAATTTTCATAAATAACGCAGACTAGAAAAGAAGGTAAATAAAGGCCACATAAGCAGCGAACAGCGCCGCCCCTTCCAGACGGGTCAAGCGAAAACGCGACCACATCATCGGGACTAGAATCAGGGACAAGCCGATCATAAAGGGGTAATGGAGGTGAAACAGGGAGCGGTCCACGGGGATGGGAGTAATCACAGAGACGACGGCGATGACAAACAGCGTGTTGAAAATATTGCTGCCGATAGCGTTGCCCACAGCCAGGTCGACTCGTCCGCGAGCAGCGCCGACGGCCGAGATAGCCAGCTCCGGCAACGATGTGCCGATGGCAATAATGGTAATGCCGATAATAAACGGGCTCACGCCAAGATGCACGGCAATATCCTTGGCGGATTCGACAATCAAATAGGAGCCCGATATCAGACCGACGAGTCCAACCAGAATGAGCGCCCCCTGCTTTAGCAGAACTTTGGGCTCCTTTTTTATATCGACGAAATTCTCGCTGCTTTTTGCCTCGCTTCGATCTTTTACGGAACGTTTCACCATATAAAATAAAAATGTCGCAAATCCGGTCAACAGGATGATGCCGTCGACCATGCTGATGACGCCGTCCCAACTCATGAAGCTAAAAACCAGCGTGCCAATCAACATAATGGGGATTTCGGATCGAAAAATCGATTTCTCGATGTACAACGGCTTGATCATGGCGGACACAGCCACCACAAGGCCGATATTGGCGATGTTGCTGCCGATAATATTGGCCAGCGATATATCTTTTGTATGAGTGAGGGCGGCGAACATGGATACGGCCAGCTCCGGAGACGATGTGCCCATGGCGACGATGGTCAAGCCGACGACAAGCGGACGAACGCCCAACCCGATGGCAATGCGGGAAGAGCCTCGCACCAGCAGTTCGGCGCCGCCCCACAGGATGAACAGACCGACAATGAGAATTATTAATTGCAAAAGCATAATACAGCAAATCCTTTTATGACGCCTTGCGGCTGCCCGGCTTGACGACTGGCACGCCCTCGGCGCAGAGCGGACAGGCGTCCGGTTTATAGGTCACCACATCCATCTGAAACACGGAAAAGGAGGGATCGTCGAAAATACGCTTGCCGCCGCTGCGGTCGATGATAAAGCCAATGCCGGCGACCTCGGCGCCAACGCCCTTGACCAGATCGACCACCTCTTTTACCGAGCCGCCGGTGGTGACCACATCTTCCACCACCAGCACTCGTTCATCATGCGCGATTTCAAATCCGCGGCGCAGGCTCATGACGCCGTTTTCCCGTTCGGCAAAAATGGCGCGGCAGCCGAGCAACCGGGCGCACTCCTGCCCGACGACCAATCCGCCGACGGCCGGCGAAATGACGCAGTCAATTCTTTCCCCCTTGAAATTCTTGACGATCTCCTTGCAAAACAGCTCGGTATATTTCGGGTGTTGCAGCACTTTGGCGCATTGAAAATATTGCGGGCTGTGCAGCCCCGAAGAAAGTAAAAAATGCCCCTCTAACAAAGCGCCGGTTTTTTCAAAAATTTCCAAAGCTTTCTTTTTTTCCATAACATCCACCACATTTTAAATATTAAACTCGCCTGCCGTTATATATCCATGCGCTGACGGAACGGCGAGCATACATTGCCATTTTCAACAGATAAAAAACGATTGAAATTTTTTCATGCAAATCGGTTTGAACAATCAAACAAGATACAATGCACGCATTTCTTTTTTCCAGATTATTCGTTAACGATCTCCATCTTTACCTGTTCCAACAATTCATATCCAACTTTCATTTTCCGTTCCAATGATTTCCCAGCGGCCCTTTTTTGTGGGCCCCACATGTCGGATGCGTCCGGCTTTTCTCAAAGCGTCGAGATGGTATTTAACGCCGTCCGCGGACAATCCGATACGCCTGGCATTTTCGGCCCGGGTAATTTCCGGTTTACTTTTAAGCAAGGCCAGAATTTTTTCCTGGGTAGTTTCCTGGGTAGTTTTTACCGACGTTTTCACTTCTTCCAAAGGGAAAGTTGCCGTTACAAAATCATCCCATTTGTAACTTGCCGGCGGAAGCCCCGCCCGGCTTGGTATCTTTCGAATGCGCGGAATGCCAGTGCCCATTTTTTCTATATAATGGATGCGCTGAAACAAATTGGCAAGGCCGGGGTTGCGTAAGACGCTTCGCGTTCCGAATTCTTTCGGATTAAGCCCTTTCGGCAATCCGCCCGGGCTGGCAATTTCAACCCGGTCAGCAAAGATCTCCACCATTACATTGGCGCCTTTTTGGAAATAATCGCGATGGATGACGGCGTTCATCACTGCTTCGCGCACCTCGATAATTAGAATATTTTCAAATTCTTTCAAAATAACATGTATTGCCGGATCGCAATTGGCGGCGATATCAACAATCTGCGATTTAAGCTTATTGGTTAAATTGATTCCTTTAATTTTTCCGTCGTCGCTTATCCCCAAATAGATATAACCTCCGGAAGCATTGGCAAAGGCGCACATTTCCTTATCCAATCCGGCGACTTTTTCCTTAAATTCAATCTTGTAACCTTCGCCTTCTTGTAAGATAAATTGCAACTCTTTGCGGTTCATTTTAATTCTTTTCCGAGTTCGTGCAACAAAACATCGCTCTTCCGGAAAGATTCGCTCGGCATTTCCGGCAATTCGGCGCTCCCGTAAGTCTGTTCTTCTTCGGGAATGTGCGGATTTTTAATATCCGGGTTGTAACCGTCTTCAATGGGAACTTTCCATGCCTGTTCTATGAGAACACTGAACTGCAACGTCCTTATTACATTTATTTTACGACTATTCATTTTTTTGCATTATTCAATAGCTGCATTGTCCTTTCAGCCGCCAGGCGCGCGGCATGTGCAAAGTCATCGCCGGCGGAGGCGTAGATGATCGCGCGGCTGGAGTTGAA
>JAJRST010000386.1 GCA_024278645.1 bacterium
ACTGTTTACAAAACCCACCCGTTTATTTAAAAGCCTGCTGTTGCTGCTCGCCATAAGCACATCCGCTTTTGCCGTGCATACGTCGACAAAACAGACGCGGGCCGCCAACGAATCCTGGGATGAGCAGACCTTGCAGCACATCTCACAGAAACTTGCCAACCTGCAAGGAAACGCTTCCCTGAAAAAGGCCGTCAATTTTCGCCAGCCGCGGCTAAAAGCCGCGCTACAGCAGCGCGCGGGCGCGCTTTACAACATTGATCGTCCAAACGATCTTCAGGGCGCCTTTATCTATATGAATGAAAACGGCACGCCGACTTTTCTGAATATGCCGGAGCAAAACGGCGGCGCCGCTCTGGGCAAGCGCACATCAAAAAGTCCCGTCGAGCAGGCGTTTGACTTTGCGACGCAACGCCGTTCCCTGTTTAGATTGCAGAATCCCGGCGAGGAGCTAAAACCGGTCGAAACCGTGACGGATGATCTGCATAAACAGCATGTCGTCTTTGAACAATATTACAAAAACATTCCGGTGTGGGGGCACGAACTGACCTTTCATTTTGACGCCAACGCCCTTTACGCTTTTAACGGTCGCTATTCGCCAACGCCCGTTGACGTCGACCTGCAAGTGGCTTTTGACAAAGAAAGCGCCATCGACATCGCGCAAGGTTACCTTGCCGCCAAAACGACGTTCTCCGGGTTTGACGATCGCACAAAAGAGATACTGGGCTATTTCGGGCCGATCGCCAAAAAGTATATTTGGATCGATGCCAAGACGACAAAGGCAAGGCTGGTGTGGCACGTGCAAATTCGTCCCAATTTCCGCGACAACTGGTTTGTCTTTGTCGACGCCGCGACCGGGGATATTGTCGAAGCCTATAATTCGACCAACTTTGAAGGCCCGACCACGGCCAGCGCCGTCGACCTTAACGGCGTCAATCGCACAATCAATGTCTATGAAAAAGACGGCGCTTATTATCTACTCGACGCCAGCCGGCCGATCTGGCAAACGAACCAGCCGGACGTCCTCAACGATCCAAAGGGTGGATTGTGGACCATTGATGTAAAGGGCAAAGACCTGGACAATCAAAGCCAGTTGTATTATGTGTCCTCGAATAACAACACCTGGAACGATCCGACATCCGTCTCCGCTCATTACAACATGGGCGTGGTTTTTGACTATTTCTACAACACGCATTCGCGCCGGTCCATCGACGGCAAAGGATCGACGATCATTTCGGTCATCCACGTGGCCTCCAAAGGCGAGCCAATGGATAACGCCTACTGGAACGGCGCGGCCATGGCATACGGCGACGGCGCCCAGGCGTTCGAACCGCTGGCCGGCGGCCTGGACGTCGCCGCGCACGAAATGACCCACGGCGTCATCCAGGAGACGATCGGACTGGAGTACAAGTTCCAATCGGGCGCTCTCAACGAGTCCTTTGCCGATGTGTTCGGGGCCATGGTGGACGACGACGACTGGCTGATTGGCGAGGATATCGTCAAAGCGGGGGCCTATCCCTCCGGCGCCATGCGAAATATGGCCGACCCGCACAACGGCGGCGCCGGCATCGGCGATTCCGGCTGGCAGCCGGCGCACATGAACGAATTTTTGAACCTGGATATCGACCAGGACAACGGCGGCGTCCACGTGAACAGCGGCATACCGAACCGCGCCTGCTTTCTCATCGCCGAAGCCATCGGTCGCTCCGCCACGGAGAAAATTTACTATCGCATCATGGACGCCCGCTATCTCAACAAACAAGCCAGTTTTATCGACCTGCGTTTGGGGGCCATTCAAGCGGCGACGGACTTGTACGGCGCCAACTCGACGCAAGTGCAGGCGGTGAAAAACGCCTTTGACGCCGTCGGCATCGTCGGCGACGCGGGAACGCAGCCGCCGGACGATTTGCCGGCCGTGGATGGCGAGGAGTATGTGCTCGCCGTCGGCGCCGACGGCGTCGATCAAAGCTTGTACATAGTCAAACCGGTCATCCAGACGAATAATGATATCGCCGTGCTGTCGAATATGTCGATTTACTCGAATACCAACAACCCGGTGACCGTTTCGGACGACGGCTCGATCATCCTGTTTATCGACACGCAAAATAATCTCTACCAAGTCGCCGATGATGGCGATTTGCTTATCGACGACACCGGCCTGTGGAAATCGATCGACATCACGCCGGACGGAACAAAGCTGGCGGCCACCTCGCTGTCGGAAGACAAGTCCATCTATATTTTCGATCTCATCGACGGCGGCGTGCAGACATACACCCTTTACAGGCCGACGACCCAGGACGGCGTTTATGAGGACATTGTCGTTTATGCCGACGCACTCTACTGGGACCTGAGCGGACAATACCTGCTGTACGACGCATTGAACAGGTTCAGCCTGGCCTCCGGCGCCACCATCGAACAGTGGGACCTCAATCTTTTTGACGTCGAAAACGAAATCATCCTGCCCATCTTTCCGCCGCAGCCGGAAGGCTTGAGCATCGGCAACCCCTCTTTTGCACAGACGAACGAAGCCGTTTTTGTATTCGACTATGTTGATGAAAACCAGGGCGTCGACTGGGTGCTGGCTCTCGATCTTTTTTCGGGCGACGTCAGCCAAACGGCCATTGTGCAAAACAGCGCTCCGGACGGTTTCAACCCGGCGCGGCCGCGATACTCGACCCGGGACGACCGCATCGTCTTTCAACGCATCGACGCCGGGGCCAACCTGATCATGCAGCAGCGGGTGTCCGCCGACCGCCTCTCCCCCGTCGGCCAGCCGGAGCCGTACCTGACCGGCGGCTCGAATCCGCTGTGGTTCGCCGTCGGACAACGGCCGCAGACGCTGGTCGATAAAAATCAAACGACGCCGACGAGTTTTGAATTGCAACAAAATTTCCCCAACCCGTTTAATCCGCGGACCACGATACAGTTCAGCCTGCCGGAGGCTTCCCGGGTTCGCCTGACTGTTTTCGATATCCGCGGTCGCGAAATCGCTCGCTTGCTGGAGGAGCACAGAGCAGCCGGCGCGCACAGCGTATCGTTCGACGCCTCCCGCCTCGCCGGCGGCGTCTATTTCTACAAACTGGAGGCCGAAGGATTCAGCGCCACGCGCAAGATGTTGTTGGTCAAGTAATCATCGAAACACAATGGCATAAAAAAAGCGGCGTCTTTTTCTTTTGACGCCGCTTTTTTTAATTTGACTTTTGAGCTGTCACCAGAGTCGTAAACAGGCGACGCTCACAACGCTCCTTGGTATGGTATCCGGTAATTTCCTCAACTCATTTCAACTCGCTTTCCTGCAACCGGAATACAACAGGAATGCGTATCCAATCCTTTATCCGCTTTCCATCCTTGAACTCTGGATGATACCTGACCGCAGTCGCCGCCTTGAGCGCCGCAGCATCACAACCATAATCGTCATCGTAGAGTTTTTCGTCGGTTAACGCCCCCCGGCGATCAAGTCTTTGGGTGATGCTCTTGACAACCTTGGATTCGATAATCTCGCCCTTTTCATCCAGTAAAAGTGCAATATGAACCGATCCCTCAATGCCGTTCAGCCTGGCTTGTTCGGGGTATTGCAGAATTCTGTAAATCTTGTCGATGCCGCCGATCGGCTGTATATCTCTTTTTCCGGGACCATATCTTGTGGC
>JAJRST010000387.1 GCA_024278645.1 bacterium
CCGAGGAAGCGAATCTCGTCGTCGGTGGAGACGCCGCGGCTGCCGGCGAACACCTGCAGGGACACCATGTCGTCTTCCAGTTTAATAACCTGGGCCAGGGACTTGCCGCGTCGCGTGGTGATCTCGGCCAGCTCCTCGTACGACACACCGGCGGCGCGTACGGTAATGACGTTGCCGGAGACGCTTTCTACTTTATTATATACTTTTCTCATGTTCGGGCTATCCTTCTATCAAACCAGTGATAACTTTTTCCTGTTTTTTGAAATCTTCTGATTCGTATTCCATGTAATTCCAATCGATGAACTTTTGGCGCAAATCGTAAAAGAATGAACGCGCCTCCTCCTTGCTGTCAAAGGTAAATTCCTTGTTCAGCACGACGTTGACCACGTTTGAAACATAATTTTGGCGATCTGGCGCCGTGGCCGCGTCGACAGGATCAAAGCCGTTCTGCTGTAAATAGACGGCGTCCAGGAATTCGGATTTCAAATAGATCATAAAATCATCGAGGGATGTGCCGTCCTCGCCGACGACCATCATCATCTGGTGCACCTCGGAGCCGCGGAAAAGAAAATCGCGGGCCTGGTCGACCAGGTTTTCCGGCACGGCGCTTTCGTAGCGCGACCAGGATTCCAGGGGATGAATGGAGGGGAATCGTCGCGCATTGGCGCGATCGCGCGACAGGCCGTGAAAGGCACCGACCACTTTTAGCGTCGCCTGGGTCACCGGTTCTTCAAAATTGCCGCCGGCCGGCGACACCGTGCCGCCGATGGTCAGGCTGCCCTGCTCGCCGCTGTACAGCTCCACCAAACCGGCGCGTTCGTAAAATTCGGCGATGCGCGATTCCAGGTAGGCTGGAAACGCTTCTTCGCCGGGGATTTCTTCCAAACGGCCGGACAGCTCGCGCATGGCCTGCGCCCAACGCGAGGTCGAGTCGGCGAGGAGCAGGACGTCCAGCCCCATCTGACGATAATATTCGCCGAGCGTAGTGGCTGTGTACACCGAGGCCTCTCGCGCGGCCACCGGCATGGATGAGGTGTTGGCAATGATGATCGTACGCTCCATGAGCGATCGACCGGTGCGCGGATCGGTCAGCTCGGGGAACTCGCGCATGGTTTCGACGATTTCGCCGGCGCGCTCGCCGCAGGCGGCGATGATCACAATATCCACATCCGCGTAACGGCTGGTGATCTGCTGGATGACCGTCTTGCCGGCGCCGAACGGCCCGGGTACGCAGTAAGTGCCGCCCTTGGCCACCGGGAAAAAAGTGTCGATGATGCGCACTTTGGTGACCAACGGGTCTTTTGGCATCAATCTCTGTTTATAAGCCATAATCGGCAATTTAACCGGCCAGTCAAACTGCATTTTCAAATCGCGAACGGCGCCGCGCTCATCCTTGATGACGCCGATTTTATCATTGACGGTATAGTCGCCCTCATCGGCGATCTCCTGCACCGTCCAGTCGCCCCTCACGTCAAAGGGGACCATAATATAATGTTTGAACTGCGTCTCCGGTACATGGCCGAGATAGCTTCCCGCGTGCACCACGTCGCCCTTTTTCACGATCGGGGTGAAATGCCATTTAACCGAACTGTCCAACGCCTCGAGAATTTGGCCGCGAGGCAAAAAGAAGCCGTGCTTTGCAGCCAGTTGCGGCAGCGGGTTATGCAAGCCGTCGTAAATCTGCTGCAACAATCCCGGGCCCAATTGCACGGAAAGCAACTCACCGGTAAATTCGACAGTGTCGCCGATTCTCAAGCCTTTGGTGCTTTCAAAGACCTGCAAAAATGCTTTATTTCCCTGAATTCGAATAACCTCGGACTTTAGGCGCTCATCGCCCTTGACGGCATAGCCCACCTCATTTTGGGTGATGGAGCCGTCGACGACGACAGTGAGCAGGTTGCCGTTAATGCCCGCTATTTTTCCCGTTACCTGATTCATATTTCTACCTTGCTGATTTTTTGAAATATTTCAAGCCCTTTTTCTTTATTAAAGAGCGATAACTTTTCCAGAATCTGGAGTTTAAAAAAGTACAAGATGAGGAATTCGAGGTCAAAATGGTGGTCCGGTTCGGCCTGTTCGATAAAATCCCAGCGTCGCTTTAACATGGCCCTTTCGACCTCCAGGGGATTGCCCTCCTTGACCAGCGAAACCGAAAAAGATTCCGGCTTGTAATCCATGCCCTCGCGCACCGACTTGCGCCAGGCGGCAAGTTCACGACGAAACGTATATTCCCACTCTACATACTGCCGAAGCAGCCCGGGCTTTTTAATTTCGATATCCGTGGAGTCGTAACGCGCCCGGCTCAGAATCGCAAAGTCCCTGCTGCTGAGCCACTTTTCCGCCTCTTCCAGAAACATCTGCGTCGTCATGGTCGTTTCTTTATCGAAATATAAAAGCGGCAACTGCGCAACGACGTAATAGTATTTATCCATTCTTTTTGCCTAAAATTTCATTCAAACGAGGATTTAGGAAGGATTTCAATACGTCGGCAATGCTTTCGTCGGTAAAGTCATAATAGACATTTTCATCTTTTATGCCGATTTTAAAGCCCCCGGCGATGTCGCTGCTGACTTTGAAAGAGACGCCCTTTTTCACATCCTCCCGCAGACTGGAGAACAAAAGGTCCTGCAATTTTTGCTTGTCTTCCTCCCTGACGACGACCTCAACCTCGGAACCGCTTTTCCAGGCGTCGACAATTTTGAGGATCATCTCTTTCATAAAATCGGGCGTCAGCGCAGCCTTTACTTCGCGCTTGAAGACGCTGTCGAACAGATCATTGATTTTGCCCTTGAACAGCAATTCCCCGTCCCGCGCCGCCTGTTGAATGGCCAGCTCGGAATTTTGCTGAAACTGTTTCGCCTTTATTTCGGCTTTGGCGACAATCTCCTCCGCCTGTTTTTTGGCGTTGGCAATAATCGCATCGGCTTCTTTTTTGGCCTTTTCAATAATCTCATTCGACTCCCTTTGAGCGCCTTCCACGCCTTCGGATTTTATCTTCTCAATGAGATTCTCGAGTTTGACTTCCATCAAGTGCTCCTTTATTATCTCGTCCGGAACATAGTAAAAAACACATTAATTTCGTTAAAGTAAATAAATGCCAATTTATGAAAACAACTTCAAAAAATCAATCTATTCTGCTATTTATTATTCACGGATTACATTTTTTTGCAGCCAATTGATGAATCCTTTTTGACTTTTTTTCATCGTTTCCTTTCCATTTGCAATGCGCCCGTCTTCTGTCATATTGTCAGACGGCACACGGCCGCCACACGCGCCGCAACATTTGTTTTTACAGGCGTTACGACGTTTTAAATTTTTGCATGATATTTGCAATTGTCATGCATTCAATTCCAAAATGTGCGTTTGCTGCGGATTATGCAACAATTTTTCCATTCGGTCTGCCAAAAAGACGCACTAAAATTTCGAAATCTACTTGAACACGATAAATATCAGGAGGACCAGGTCTATGGCAAAAAAGGCCGCATCTAAATCGACACAGTATGAATTTCAAGCCGAGGTTCGGCAACTGCTGGATATTCTTTCACATTCATTGTACACGCACAAAGACGTTTTTATCCGCGAGCTGATTTCCAACGCCGCGGATGCCCTCGACAAAGTTCGATTCAGGAGCGTCAAAGGCGAAGAGCTGTGCGACGCCGATCTCGCTTTTGAAATCAGCATCGATCTCGACGACAAGGAAAAGACGTTCACCATCTCCGACACCGGCATCGGTATGAGCAAACAGGAGCTGATCGACCACATCGGCACCATCGCCCGCTCCGGCACCAGCGAATTTGTCAAGCAGCTCGCCCAGGACGAAAAGAACGTCAATCTCATCGGCCGTTTCGGCATCGGCTTTTATTCTGTGTTTATGGCCGGCGAACAAGTTGAAGTGACGACAAAATCCGCCGATGCAAACGAGCCGTCCTGGATATGGAAAAGCGACGGCGCCGGTTCTTTCGAAATTACCGAGGGGCCGAAAGATAAAAAGCGCGGCACGAGCATCAAAGTCAAGCTGCGCGAAAACGCGCACGAGTTCGCCGAAAAATGGAAGGTGCAAGGCATCATCGAAAAGTACTCCAACTTTGTTCCCTTTCCCATCAAGCTCAACGGCGAACAGATCAACAAAGTGACGGCGATATGGCGCGAGCCGAAATCCAGCGTCGCCAAGGAGCAGTACAGCGAATTTTTCAAATTCATCACGCACCAGGATGAAGAGCCGCTGAC
>JAJRST010000388.1 GCA_024278645.1 bacterium
GAGCGCATAAAAATTCTCGATGCCGAAAGCGAGCTGGTTCCCGATGCGCAGATCGCCGCGGCGAAAAACTTTTTGGCCGCAAACCAGTATCAAAAGGCTTATGACGCCGCCTTTTACATTCTGGAAAAATACAAGGCGCATCCTTTGCGGATGCAGGCCTGGTTTGTCATTGCCCGCGTGGACGAGGCCAAAGGCGACTATAAAGAGGCGCTCGCATTTCTCGACCGCATCCTCGGCGACAGGGTGCAGGATGATCTTGCCGCCCGGGTCTATGTCAAAAAAGCCGAACTGCTGGTGAAAACCGGGCGTTATGCGCAGGCGGACAGCGTTCTCAACAAGCTGGTTTTCGGCGACTATGGCAGCCCCATTGTGGCAAAGGCGGCGGTTACATTGGCGGCCTCGGCGCAGCGGCTACGCGATTTCGAAACGGCGCAAAAGGTGCTCCAGGAGGCCCTGGCCAAAGTCAACGCCGCCGATAATGCCAATATCTTGCTCACCCTGGGCGACAATTATTACCTGCAACGCCAATACGAGCAGGCGAAAGCGGCCTACCAAAAAGTTACAAACGTGCCGCAGGCCTTGCGGCCGCTTTATCATTATCGCCTGGGGTTGACGGCCAAGGCCGTCGGCGACTTTGAGAGCGCGGCGACCCGGTTTGAAAAAGTGGTTTCGGACAGCAGCGTCAGCGGCGCCGTTCTCGTGTATGCCGCTGTTGAGTATGCCGATGCGCTGGCGCGATCCGGTCGTCCCGTGGACGGCATTCGCTTTTTGCAGCGGATGACCGTTACGGCCTCCGAAGAGCGCAGTGAACTGTTCATGACTATCGCTCGTTTGCAGGAAGATTTCCTACACGACTATAGCGGTGCGCGACAAAACTACAGCGCGATCATCGCCGGCGATCTTTCAAGTCCGCTGGTCGACGATGCGCAATACCGTTACGCGCAAACCTTTGAAGCCCAGGGCGAGCAAAGGCAGGCGCTTGACGAGTACAAACGATATTTGACCTATTATCCGGGCGGCGATTTTTATCAAACATGCGAGGAAAATATCGAGCGACTGCAATTTTACGCGCCGCCGAAAAATCAAACCAATAATTTTATTCTAAACGACCTGACGACGGGGGGAATGAGCGCCGATTCTCGAACCTCAGTTTCCTTGAACCTGGCGCGTTACTACTTGCACGCCTTGAGAGATTATGACAGAGCGCTTGCGCTGTTGCAGCAGGCGAAACAAGTGGGCGACGAACAGGGCGACCCCGCGCGGATCGAGCACGATATGGCGCTGTGCCATTTTGCACTGTACGAAGCGGCGCGGCATAGCAAAGAGCCGGGCAAAGCGGCCGGGCATGCGCAGGCCCTGGCGCGGATCGCCGAGACCATGCGTACGAGTTTCCCCGAATCGGAACTTGCCGAACAGGTCGATTTCTGGAACGTACAGGCCAACCTGCCGGACATCAGCGCCAACGCGGAGCGCATCGATTACCTGCGCCGACACATCGACGGGTTTACGCGGAACGACAGTCTGAAACAGCGGCTGCAAATGCAGCTCGTCGATGAAATGATCGTCGCCGCGACGAACGCCCCGGACAGCGTCTATGACGAGCCGGTCGCCATACTCGATGAAATCCTCGGGCAAAGCGAGAGCCGCCGGGTGCAGGCGAAGGCGCTGTACAAAAAAGCGCTGTTGCTGAAGCAAATGGCCTACCCGGATTCGGCGATTGCCGTCCTTGGTGAAGTGCTTGCCATGAATGATTCGCCGCGCCGTGCCGATGCTCTTTTCCTGCTGGCGGCCACTCATGAAGCCAATGAAAATTTCAGCGAGGCACGGCGCTTGTATGCGGAAATTGCGCAAAAGTATTTTTATTCGCATCGTGCGAAAAAGGCGCAGGTCAAACTGATTTACCTGCTCCTCGAACAGGGGCGGTTTAAAGAGGCGAAACAGCGCGTGCAGGACTTGCAAGGCCGTGGCGTGCCGCGGGAATTGCGGCTCTTTTACCCGCAAAAAATAGACTATGAATTGATGTGGCTGTGGGCGCAAGTGGTTCGGCGTACGCAGTCGCCGCAAATGGCCATCGGCGAATACCAGGAATATCTCGACCTCGGCATGGACGCGCCTCATGCCGCCGGTGCGTTGTTTGCCATCGGCGAATTGGCCGACAAACTCAACAAGCAGGAGATGGCGCTCGGCTACTTTGAAGAATGCGCGCAACGTTTCCCCGAGGACAGCCTGGGTCAGCGGGCGTTGGTGAAAACCGCCGATCTTTATTTCAAACGCGGCTTTTATGAGCAAGCCGGAGCGTTGTATTTGAAAATGAGAAACGAGTTGAGCGGCGATCTGCAAAAAGAGGCTTTCAAGCAATACATCATTTGCGAATACAAGCAAGGGCGTCTGTCAAAAGCGACGACGCTGGTCAAGCAATTCAAAAAGCAGTATGACGACCGCAACGCCGAAGCCCGGTTTTTATATGAAGAGGGTACATATTATGTCAACACGAAAAATCTTGGCAAGGCGGAAAAGATTTTCAAGAGCCTGACAAAATACGACGACGTGCCCGAAGGCGCGCGCGGCGAGTTGGGGCTGGCCCGCTTGTACGTCATTCAGACGAAAACCGAAGACGCGCTCAAGCGTCTCACCAAAATTCCGCAAAAGTATGACGACCCGGAGATCGTCGCCACCGCCTATTTGAATCTCGCGGATTTTTATTATGAAAACCGCGCCTTGGAAAACTGCATCTCGGCGGGCCGACACGTTCTTGAATTGCAGGAAAGCGGCGTGCTGCGCGCCCAGGCCCTGGATTTGCTCATCAACGCTTATGACGATCTGGGTATGCGCGACCAGGCGATTGCGCTCCAGCGCATGTATATTGAAAGCTATCCATACGCGGAGGACATTCTCGATCGTCGCATTCGCATCGGCACTTTTTTATATTACCTCAAGGAATATGATCGGGCAATTGCGCAACTCAAAGAGCTGGCGCCAATCGTGCCGGCGAATGACGAAGCGCGCGTTCATTTTTGGATCGCCGAATCGTACGCCGCCGCCGGATTTACGGAGCAGGCGATTATCGAATATCTCAAAGTCCGCTACCAATGCAAGCAGACCAAGCTGCCCTTTGGCGTGACCGCGCTTTACAAAGCGGGCGATGGCTATCGCAAACTGGGCAATCTGCCCAAGGCGCGCGAGATGTATGAGCAGGTTGTACGTGAGCGTGGCGCCGCCGACGATTTTGGCCGCGCCGCCACGAAAAAGATTCGGGAAATTGACGCCGAGTTGAACCGGCGGCTCTGATATGGACGCACTATTGACAAACGCGGCGCGGAACCTGGTAAAATCAGCTTTCCGCGAGGACCTTGACGAGCGCGGCGACATCACAACACTCGCCCTGGGCGCCGATGAGGAAACGACGCGGGCGGCGATCATCGCCAAACAGGAGGGCGTGATCTGCGGGATGGATATTGCACCGCTCGCCTTTCGGGAGCTTAAGGCTCACGTCGATATTAGCGACGCTTTTGACGACGGCCGGCGCGTCGACGCCGGAGAACGCGTGGCGCAACTGTGCGGTCCCGCTTATGCCATTCTCGTCGCCGAGCGGACGATCCTCAATTTCATCGGACGCCTATCCGGCATTGCCACATTGACGCAACAGTTTGTCGACGCCGTCGCCGGTACAAAGGCGAAAATCCTGGATACGCGCAAAACCACGCCGGGTTGGCGGCTGCTGGAGAAATATGCCGTTACATGCGGCGGCGGCGGGAATCACCGCATCGGTCTTTATGATATGTTCCTGATCAAGGAAAATCACATCGCCCGCGCCGGCGGCGTGGCCGCGGCTGTACAAAGATGCCGTGTGTATATGCGCAGGCATGGTTTTCAATGCGCGATCGAAGTCGAAGCGCAAACGCCGGAGCAAGTTGCGGAAGCGACGGACCTGGCGGTCGACCGCATTATGCTCGACAACATGACGCTCGGGCAGATGCGCGAATGCGTGCGAGTTGTGGACGGCCGCATCCCCCTGGAGGCGTCCGGCAATGTCAACTTGAACCGGGTTCGTCTCATTGCCGAAACCGGCGTGGATTATATCTCCGTGGGCGCCCTGACGCACTCGGCGCCGGTTTTTGATTTCAGCCTGCTCGTTGAAGAATAGCGGTGCGCCGTTTCGCCCTGTTGTGCGTCAAAGTGACATTGGCAACTTCCATTAGAGGACTCTAAGGCTCGTAGACGTATAGGAACAAGATATAATAAAATAGAGAAATAAAAAAATAATGCTGGGAGCTGCAATGGTATTATCATCTTATTTCTTTGAGGTTTGGAGTCTTTTAAGCAATGAGTTGCGAGTTATTCCGGTTGGAATGGAATCCCCCTTTGCAAACAAGTTTTTGCTTTAAATGAATGTGGAATGGTTTTTGCGCTTGGCCGTGTTATAAAACATGTTGTATAAAAGAGGTTATCATGGATAAAATAAAAAGCAGTAAAGTGCCGTCGCCGGAAGAACTGCAAAACGATATTTCGAACTTTTTGCGCGAAAAGTATGGAGAGCAGGTGATCATTCCGCCGGAACCGGAGCGCGTCGGCACCCCCCCGGGCGAGGCGAAAGACGACGCCAAAAAAACGCCGCATATCAATTTTGATTTAAAGCCCACCGAACTGGAAGCCTATCTGAAAAAATATATTGTCGGGCAGGATGAAGCGGTTGAAGTGCTGGCCACCAAGATTTGCACGCATTTTAATCGCATGAAGCTGGAGATGCGCAACAGCGACATAGAAGCGCTGGTCGGCAATATAAAAAGCAACGTGCTGATGATCGGCCCCACCGGCGTGGGCAAGACCTATTTGATTAAATTGATCGCGCAGAAAATTGGCGTTCCCTTTGTCAAGGGCGACGCCACCAAATTCAGCGAAACCGGCTATGTCGGCGGCGACGTGGACGATCTCGTTCGCAACCTGGTTCATGAGGCGAACGGCGACATCCATCTGGCCGAGTATGGCATTATCTATCTCGACGAGATCGACAAGATTGCTTCGTCGGGCAACGGCGTCGGTCCGGACGTTTCGCGCAGCGGCGTGCAACGCAACTTGCTGAAACTGATGGAGGAGGCCGAGGTGGATTTAAAAGTGCCGCACGATCTGGCCTCGCAAATGGAAGCGGCCATGGAAGCGCAGCGCACCGGCAAAGTGACGCGCAAGAAAATCAATACCAAAAACATTCTGTTTGTCACCAGCGGCGCTTTTTCCGGGTTGGTGGATATTATTCGAAAACGCCTCAATCAGCAGCCCATGGGCTTTACCAACAAAGAGTCCGACGTGTT
Organism: bacterium; assembly: GCA_024278645.1. Classification (GTDB taxonomy): domain Bacteria; phylum Zhuqueibacterota; class Zhuqueibacteria; order Residuimicrobiales; family Krinioviventaceae; genus JAJRST01. The sequence continues at coordinate 5,307 of JAJRST010000388.1, forward strand.
GGAATATAGCGAGGAAGAGATCTTTAAAAATGTGCGCTCCGAGGACCTGATTAAATACGGATTCGAGAGCGAGTTTGTCGGCCGCTTGCCGATCGTGGTCAGTCTGAACAGTCTGGATATCGAAGGGTTGTATCAGATTCTCAAAAGTCCGAACAGCGCCGTCATTCTCGGTAAAAAGCGCGATTTTCAGGCCTACGGCATCAAGATTGAATTTGACGATCGGGCGCTGCGACGCATTGCCGAGCTGGCGTTTTAGGAAAGAACCGGCGCCCGTGGCCTGACCAGCGTCGTCGATCGTGTGCTGTTGAAATTCTAAAAACATCTGCCGGACACCGAGATTGATCACCTGGTCATCACCAGGGAAATGGTGGATCAACCGGAAAAAGAGCTGGACAAACTTTTGACCAATTATTATATCAAAAGTTTTCAAAAAAGCTTTCTCGTGCGCAACAACATCGTCGTGACGTTTACAGATAAAGCCGTCTCTCTTTTGAAAGCAAAGGCCGCCGCGGGGGGCAAGAATCTGGAACAGGCATGCACTGATCTGCTCTCCGATTATGAATACGGGTTAAAGCTCCTCAATTGGGATGAGTTCACCGTCGACGAAAAGATCGTCAACAATCCCAAGGAGCAGCTTGAAGAGCTGATTAAAAAGGCGTACGAAAAAAAATGAGCGAGTCCGTTCGATGAACCGCGCCGCTCCCGTGTTCGGCGCGGCTTTTCCCGGATAAAATTGTATGGAAGCATTCGAAGCCATAGCAAAACGGTTCAGTTGTCGAAGTTATGCGGACAAGCCTGTGCCCACCTCTTTGCTCGAAAAAATCGTCGATGCGGGGCGGGTCGCGCCCACGGCAAATAACGTACAGCCTGTCGAATTTATCGTTGTAACAAAGCCTGATGTGCTGGCGCGGATCGCCCGGAAGACCGATTACGGCCGGTTTATCATGGATGCGCCGGCGTGCATTGTCGTCATTTCCCGGGATGTCAAATATTACCTGGAGGACGGCTGCGCCGCCGTCGAGAATATCCTCA
>JAJRST010000389.1 GCA_024278645.1 bacterium
ACAAGCCGCGATACAACATCAACCTCAAGGACGACAAGAGCTTTCCCTATATCCGTGTCACCCATGAACCCTATCCGCGAATTTTCCCCACGCGCAAAATTGTTCGCGACGGCTCGCGTTATTTTGGTCCCTACACCAATGTCATGCGCATGAAGGCGTTGTTGACGACGATTAAAAAAATATTCCCGGTTCGCTCCTGCAACTTGCCGCTGAACGACAAGACGATCGCGCAAAAGAAATTCAAAGTCTGCCTCAACTATCACATCCATCGCTGCAACGGCCCCTGCGAGGGGTTGGTCTCGGAGGAGGAATACAACAAAACAATCGGCTACATTGTTCAGTTCATAAAAGGCTATACACGGGATATTAAACAGGACATCAAGCAGCGAATGCAAAAACTGGCCGCCGAACTGAAATTTGAAGAGGCGGCGCGGCTGCGCGATCAACTGCATTCCATCGAAATGTTTGCGCAGCGACAAAAAGTGCTGGATAACAGTTTTGGCGATCGTGACATCATTGCCACGGCGCTCGATGGGGAAGACGCCTGCTGCGTCCTTTTTCGCGTGCGCCAGGGAAAGATCATTTCAAAGGATCATTTTTTTCTCGACAATGTCAAGGACGAGGATTTGACCGCGGTGACCAGGCTGTTCGTGCAGCAGTTCTACCTAAAGGCCGAGGACATCCCCGGCGAAATTTTAGTCCCCTGTCAATTCGGGGATGACCATGCTTCTATTGAAGAATGGTTGAGCAAGTCGGAAAAGCGTGTAAAACTCGTGCATCCGCAACGCGGTGAAAAGGCGCGCTTGCTGGCCATGTGCACACGCAACGCCGCGCACCATCTGGAAGAGTTAAAGCTGAAAAAAATGCAGGCAAAGGAGTACATCGCCGGCTCGGTCAAGGCGTTGCAGAGCGCCCTGCAATTGCCAAAGCCGCCGCGACGCATCGAAGGTTTTGACATTTCGAACATCCAGGGAACCGACCCTGTGGCTTCCATGGTCTGTTTCATCAACGGGCGTGCGGCAAAGGGCGAATATCGCCGCTTTAAAATTCGCATCAAGGAGACGCCGGACGATTTCGCCATGATGCACGAAGCGGTAAAGCGGCGCTATTCGCGCCTGTTAAGGGAAGGCAAGCCGTTGCCGGACTTGATTCTGATCGACGGCGGCAAGGGGCAGTTGAACGCCGCGTTGTCGGCGTTGCAGGAGGCTGGCGTCGACGACCAGCCCATCGTCGCGCTGGCCAAGCGGCTCGATGAAGTGTTCAAACCGGGGCTCGCCGAGGCGCAGAACCTGCCGCGCGATTCCGCCGGACTCAAACTCTTGCAGCGCGTGCGCGACGAGTCGCACCGCTTTGCCGTTACTTTTCATCGCACGCTGCGCAAACAACGCATGCTGACCTCGGAGCTGGACGACATCCCGGGCATTGGGGAAAAGAGAAAACGGATTTTGCTGCGCCATTTTCGCTCGCTGACCAACATAAAAGCCGCCACGCCGGAAGAGCTGGCTTCCGTGGACGGCATTTCGGAAAAACTGGCCGCGATTATTTACGAGGCGCTTCACTCGGAAAAAGGGGATGGTCATTGATTGGCGGGCAATTGTTGCTCGCGCAATTTTGCGTCAAACTTTTCGAACGCTTGCAGGAAAATATCCGGATGCTTTTCAAGATAGGTCAACGTCGTATCGAACACGGCTTCGTCCATGCCGTGCAACGACAACGCCGAATCCATGAGCGCGCTTTTGTCCGTTAACTGCAAGGAATCCGAGCGGCTCAGTTCCAGAAAGGTCATATACACCTCAAAGAATTGCTCGACATCCGGCTTTATGGTCGGCGTCTCCTTGCGCGTGCAGGAGGAAAAAGTGATGATGAGTAAAAGAAAAAAAACGGCGATGCGCATGATGGTTCCTTTTTAAATTCAGAAAAAACGGAAAAGCCCACTTGTCGTGACTATTCAGCTCAAAGACAGAAACAAAGGCAAAACCGTTTTGGGCGATATTATTAGCAATTCTCCACTTCAAAAAGCTTGCTATTCAAATCGTTTAAGGGCATGGCAGTTTTGTTTTTGGAACTAATGGTTTTGCCCGTAATAGTTTTGCCTTTAGAGATGCATTAACGGCAAGTGTGTTTAAGCTGAATAGTTGCCATTTTTCAGGATTAGATATTTCAAATAACTCCATTTTCAAAGTGGGCCTGTTTTCAATGTACGTATTACAATAGCGTTTGTCAAGGAGACGATGGGTAAAGACGAGGTCAATCTTAAAATCAAAAATCGTTAATCGTTATTCTAAAATCGTTTTTTAAAGATTTACGAAAAAGGAACGGCGATTTTTGATTTGAGTGTCTTGTCCTGAAAAAAGTTGACATGTCGCACCTACGGCGCTTGGATCAGGATCGCCGCATAATCCTATAAACATACCGCGCCTGACGGCGCTGAAAACGCAGATGCATTTCATCATCAACTGGACGTCCCGCCAGGGACGAAATGTTTCTAGCCAAAGGCAAAAAGACAAATAGTTCTCAAGTCCCGTGGGGACGATATGTTTCTAGCCATAGAAAGACAA
>JAJRST010000390.1 GCA_024278645.1 bacterium
CGCACCGAACTGCTCATATTGTCCTGAACAAAGCGATGCGTAATGCCGTGCTCGGCGAACAGGGACTCTTTGTAGGTTTCCATAAAGTAGCCGCGCGCGTCTGCATGTACTTTCGGTTCGATCAGTACAAGGCCGGGGATATCCAATGGTGTGAACGTCATTTACCGTCTCCTTTAACTTTCCGCGCCTGTCATCTCAACAATCAGATCGTCTTTATTCGGCGCGTGCTCGCTTATCCGAATCGCCGCGGCGAGCGATGCACTGACGGCTTCAATCACCGTCTGCCGATCGGTGTAAAGCACGGCGAGCGTTTCGCCTTTTGCGACAAAATCGCCGACTTTGTGATGCAGCATAACACCGGCCTTGTAATCGATCTGATCTTCCATCACCTGTCTGCCGCCGCCGAGCTGCACAACAGCGACGCCGACGTCCAGGGCGTTGATTTCGTTGATGTATCCATCCCGCGGCGCTTCAATGCGATATTCGAACCTGCTCTTTGGATAGCGTTCCGGGTGGTGGATGTAAGTCAAGTCGCCGCCCTGTCGCTCGACAATATCGCAGAATTTTTGCAATGCGGCGCCGCTGGCGATGGCCCGGTTTAATTGCTGCATGGCCTGCTGCTCCGAGTCGGCCACGCCGGCCATGAGCAGCATCTGCGCGGAAAGCGCCAGGGTCACCCGCATCAGGTCCTCCGGCCCATGGCCGCGAAGGCATTCGATGGATTCTTTCGTCTCCAGCCAGTTTCCGACGGCAAAGCCGAGCGGTTCGTCCATGCGCGTGATCAGCGCTCTCGTCGGCAGGCCGTTCAGTTGTGCTGTTTTCACCAGGCTTTCGGCCAGCTCGCGCGACCTTTCCGGCGTCTTCATAAAAGCGCCCTTGCCGGTTTTGACGTCGAGCACCAGGCCGTCGATGCCCTCGGCCAGTTTTTTACTGAGGATGCTGGCCGTAATCAGCGGTATTGATTCAACCGTGGCCGTGGCATCGCGCAGCGCATACATTTTTCGATCCGCCGGCGCGATGCGCTCCGTTTGGCCGATCAATGATACGCCAATCTCCTCGATTTGCCGATAAAATTCATCTTCCGACAGGTTGGTGCGGAAACCGGGGATGGCCTCCAGCTTGTCCAGCGTGCCGCCGCTGTGGCCCAGGCCGCGACCGGAAATCATCGGCACCTTGACGCCGGCCGCCGCCACCATCGGGGCCAGAATAAGCGACACTTTATCGCCCACGCCGCCGGTGCTGTGCTTGTCGGCCTTGAATCCGGGGACGGCCTCAAAGTTCATGCGTATGCCGGAGTCGAGCATGATTCTCGTCAACGCCGCGGTCTCCCCGAAATCCATGCCGTTCAAATAGATGGCCATGGTCAGCGCCGATATTTGATAGTCGGGAATTTTATTTTGCGCGTATCCGAGAACGATGTATTCAATTTCTTCCTCGGACAGCCTGCGTCCGTCGCGTTTTTTGGCGATGATGTGGTAGGCATTCATAATTATTCTCTGTTGTAATTCAAAGTTTGCATATTAAGCATTGATTTTTGTATCTTCTCATCGTCGCTGTTTCTATGATGTCGAGTCCCAAAATACTATTTTCCTTATCCTGTGCGAAAAACAAATTTCATGAAAAGTAAAAATTACAAAATACGAAAGATAGGCAACAAATGAAACATAAAATAAAGCCGCAAAGCGCCTGGCGATCGCGCATACACGAGGTCATCTTTGAGGCGGATACGCCGGCGGGTAAAACTTTCGACATCTTGCTGATCCTGTGCATTCTTCTCGGCGTCCTCGTGGTCATGCTGGACAGCGTGCAATCCATGCACCTGAAATACGCGGCGGCGCTTTGGAGCATCGATTGGGTCATCACCGTGCTGTTCACCATCGAATATATCTTGCGCCTGCTCAGCGTGCGACGGCCACTGTTGTACGCCCGCAGCTTTTACGGCATCGTCGATCTGTTCGCCATTCTGCCCTTCTATGCGAGCCTGCTTTTACCCGGCGCTCGTTATTTGCAGATTATCCGCATTTTGCGGGTGTTGCGGATATTTCGCGTGCTCAAGCTGGTGCAATACCTGCGCGAAGCGCAGCTTCTCATGCGCGCGCTAAAAGCCAGTTGGCGAAAAATCACCGTTTTTTTATTCACCGTGCTTACCATGGTCACCATCTTTGGCTGTATTGTCTACATCATCGAAGGCGAAGCCAACGGTTTTACCAGCATCCCTCGCAGCATCTACTGGGCGATCGTCACGCTGACTACGGTTGGCTATGGCGACATTTCGCCGAAAACGAACCTGGGGCAGGCCTTTGCCGCGATCATCATGATACTCGGCTATGCCATCATCGCCGTGCCCACCGGCATTGTCACCGTGGAGATGAGCAAGGCGGAGCGAAAAGAAATATCGACGCAGGCCTGTCCCAACTGCAGCGCCGAAGGGCATGATGCGGACGCCGTTTTTTGCAAATATTGCGGGGAGAGGCTTTGACGGACGCGAACCGGGGAATATAACCGCAAATTTCGCGAATGAATGCAAAAGCAGATTCGCGATCATTCACCGTTAAAAAATCTATCCGTGTTAATCCGAAGTCTCATCCGTGATCCCAAGAATTTTTCTGGCGACCACCTCGGCGCCGTTTGCCGCCATCTCCGGCCACAGGTGCGGTTTGGAGAACAGGCGCTCGAACACTCCTTGCCACTCTCCGGCGTAATATTTTGTCTGCGACAATTCTTCGCATACGGCGTATTTTTGCAAGCCCTTGATTAAATGGGAATCCTCGACGAAATCCTGCCGCGGCACATAGACAATGGGCGTTCGGTTGACGATCACTTCGGCGACCATGCTGTATCCCGGTTTGGAGAGCACGGCGTCGCAGGCGTTGACAACGTCTTCAAACGGCAGCTCGCCCTCCTCTATGTGCAAACAATTTTGCAGCTGAATATCCCGCGACATGGCGACAAAAGCGACGCCGCGCAAGGTCTCGATTTTTCGCCAGTTCACATCCTGAAGATCGGCCGTGCGCAGGCCCAACAACAAAAGCTTTTGCGACGAGTTGTGCGGTATGCCGATTCTCTTTCGCACCACGTCGGCGGGCAGGCTCGCCCGGCGGCCGATGAGCGGTACGTCTTCAATGTTCGGAAAGGCGGACATGTCGCCGTAAAAAGGGATGCGGTACAGCCGTTCCGCTTTGGCGTAGGAGGCCTTGATGTCCCGCACCACAAACTCGTACTGCGGCAGTTGCTCCAGGTAGTCGCTGTAAATCCAGTCCCAGGAGAAATTGCCCACGGCGACGGCCTTTTTGCCAAAAGCCGCGGCGGCGTCAAAGGCAAGGGGGGTGATGTCGCTAATGATTACATCCGGTTGACATGTTTGCAAGAACTTTACTTCAGCAGCCACAAGCTGTTCCTTGTTGCGCAGCAGCTCGGCATATCCAGCCAGGGTGTTTTCCTTATCCGCGCTAAAGCTGTTTTTTTGGCGAACGCCAAAATCAAGTTCACATCGGTGGTAATGCACACGCGGGGTGAGCAGGGGCAGGAACAGCCAGCGCGGCGCGCCGGTGCGAAAATGGATTTCACTGTCCGGCTGCCTTTTGAGCAATGCTTTGACAATTTCAATATCGCGAACGGCATGGCCGTAGCCGTGGCCGGAAATATAAAACACAATGCGCATCTCGGACTCCGTATCAGGCATCATTGCAAAGCGGTCGCATCACATCTGACAAAAATAGCGAATAAAAAAGGAGCCGGGTTGCACCGGCTCCCAAGGGCGTCATAGGATCCGAATTTATCTTATTCCGATTTGGCTTTTTTCGCATCCCAATACATGTAAAAACAGATGCCGAAAAACAGCGCCAGCGCCAGCAATTGCCCGCCGTCGCTTTCGGCCCAGTGCTTGGCGATGATCGGATGAATAAACGACAACTGGTCGAACTTGACAAATTTTAAAAAGGCGGAGAGCACGCCCATAATGGCGCCGCCGGCGATGAAGCCGGAAGCGATGAGCGTGCCGCGCTCGCGTCGTTTCGCCGACAGTGTTTCGTCCTTTGTGCTTTTGGCGACAAAGTGGGCGATGATGCCGCCGGCGAGAATCGGCGTGTTCAATTCAAGCGGAATGTACATGCCCAACGCGAAAGCGAGCGGCGGGATGCCGATCATTTCCAGGATGAGCGCAAAAATGCCGCCAACGATGTACAGCATCCACGGGGCCGGTTGCGCGGACATCAGCGGTTTGATGACCGCGGCCATGGCGTTGGCCTGCGGCGCCACCAGCGCGCCCTCGCCGATAAAACCGTAGGTCTCGTTCAGCATCATAATCACCAGCCCCACGGATGCGGCGGCCACCAGCGTGCCGAGAAATTTGTAGCGCTGCTGGGTGAGCGGCGTCGTTCCCAGCCAGTAGCCGATCTTCAGGTCGGTGATAAAGCCGCCGGCCATGGACAGCGCCGTGCACACTACGCCGCCGATGATCAACGCGGACACCATGCCCGTGGGGCCGGAGAGGCCGACTTTGACGAGAATGACCGACGACAAAATCAACGTCATCAACGTCATGCCGGACACCGGGTTGGTGCCGACGATGGCGATGGCCCGCGCCGCCACGGTGGTGAAAAGAAAGGAGATGACGAGCACGATCAACAGTCCGACCACGGCCTGCCAGAAATTGTGGACCACGCCGAGCCAAAAGAACAAAAAGATCAAAACGGCGGTGACGGCGAGGAGGCCGCCGATGAGGCCCATGGGCATGTCGCGATCCGTGCGCGCCACGCCGGCTTCCTGACGCAGTCCCTTGCCGCCGATAATTTCAACCCACGCCAGCTTCATGGCGCCGCCGATGATCCTGGAGGATTTCAAAATGCCGAGGATGCCGGCAATGGCGATGCCGCCGATGCCGATATGGCGGACATAGGTTCCGAAAATCTGCTCAGGACTCATGTTGGCGATGAGGCCGGTGGCCGTGCTGCCGACGACGACGGTCAATTCCTGGCCGAAATAGTGCACCATGGGGACAAAGACGAACCAGGAGACGAACGATCCGGCGGCGATGATCGCGGCATATTTCAAACCGACGATATAGCCAAGCCCCATGACGGCGGCGCCGACGTTGAGATTGAAGACAAGCTTGACGTCATCCGCCAGGCCGCGCATGAATGGAATGGCTCGCGATGAAAAAACCTCGGCCCACCAGTGAAAGGTGCCGATGATGAAATCGTAGATGCCGCCGATGGCCATGGCTTTGAGTAAAATCTTGGCCTGTTCGCCTCCGGCTTCGCCGGCGACCAGCACCTCGGTCGTCGCCGTGGCTTCCGGGAATGGAAACTCGCCGTGCATTTCCTTGACGAAATATTTGCGAAACGGAATGAGAAAGAGAATGCCCAAAAAGCCGCCGAACAGCGAGGCGAAAAAAATCTGAAAAAACCTGGCGTCCAATTCAAGGATATAGATGGCGGGAATGGTGAAAATGGCGCCGGCGACAACGACGCCGGACGCCGCGCCAATGGACTGAATGATGACGTTTTCAGACAGCGCGTTTTTGCGTTTGGTGAATACAGAAAGTCCGACGGCAATGATGGCGATCGGAATGGCGGCCTCAAAAACCTGGCCGATCTTCAGGCCAAGATAGGCGGCGGCCATGGAAAAAAGCGCCGAAAAAAACAATCCCCACAGCAACGACCAGAGCGTGACTTCCGGCAGCGGTTTGTCTGCGGGGACAATGGGCATATACTCTTCGCCATCCTTGAGAGGGCGATATGCATTTTCCGGCAGAGAGGTCTTGGTTGGTTCCATCTCATCTCCTTTACTCGTTGAATGTCTGGTTATATTCTGAAAATATAAGACATACACAATGCAAGCGCAAGAAAAATGTATATTTCTATTTGGCATTCGCTAAAGTTTTCGAAAAAGAACTTGACAAACAGATTCATTTTAGCTATTTTTTCTTAATCGATTGCGAAATCCTTTGCAAGTCTTTTTTTCAATAAACCAATCATTTGCATAAACTTTTCAGGCCATTTTATGTCCCGCCCAAAAAGCAAAAAAGTGACGTTGCGCGATATCGCCACTGTGATGGGAATGACCACCGCCACTATTTCTAAAGCGCTGCGCGACGGCAATGACATTTCGGAAGAAACGCGTAAAAAAGTGAAAAAAATCGCTCAGGAAATGGGCTATCGTCCGAACATCCTGGCGCGCAGTCTGGTGCAGCGCCGTTCCTTTATGCTGGGCGTCGTCGTGCCCAACTTGCGCATCTCGTTTTTTTCCGAGGTGACTCGCGGCATTTACGAACGCACCAGGGAACGCGGCTACGAAGCGATCATCATGGTCAACGACGAGATGCCGGAGACGGAGGTGCGCAACCTCGAATTCCTCTCCGCCCTCGGCGTCGACGGCATTCTCATCGACGCTGTGCCGGGCGAGCAAAACAAGTTCATATTCGAACAATTGGTTCAGCGCGGTATCCCCATTGTCGCCTATGATCGTTATGTCGACGGCCTGGAGTTTGACTCGGTAACCATTGACGATGAGCAGGCCTGTTTCAATGTGGTGGAATATATGGTGCAACGCGGTCGCAAAAACATTGTCTTTCTCGGCCCCACGGAAAAGCTGTTCGTCGCCCGGGGCCGCTATCGCGGCTACAAAAAGGGTCTTGCGCATTTTCAGCTCCCGCTGGATGAAAAATACGTCGTCCCCTGCCAACTGACCCCGGAGGATGCGGAAAGTAAAATGTCCGACATTCTCAATGCCGGTCTCCCCATTGATGCGGTGGTGTGCGTCGGCGGTCTCGTCGCCTATGGCGCCGGCCAGGCGATCCTGAAATCAGGCAAACGCATTCCGGACGA
>JAJRST010000391.1 GCA_024278645.1 bacterium
GGCGCCGTTGTTCGGAGATGACTCTGCAAAGAGCAGCAAGTCAGACCCGTGAAAACATCAATTAACCGATTGTATCGCAACTTGGCGAGAAGAGCCTGCTCATCGTTCAAGGCATACTTTTCTATAATACCCGGCGTGGAATCCGGGATTTTAGTTTCCACGAGCCATTCAGAAGGCGCGATTTTGGCTTGTGATACAAGAACAAACTTGTACAAAGAACGTCCCGCCGGACGGATGATCCATTCTTTGCCTTCTACGGCCTTGTCAAGGATAGAATCCGGCAGCTCGGTTCGATAACGAAATGAATAAATAACATCGCCAAGATTTTTCGGCAAATGGATATTCAGTTTTTTGGCGGCAGCTTCAATATCTTCTCTTGAAAAGGATATTTCCCTGCTGCCGGGTTCAAACTTGTTCAAAAAAATGGATTCAATAATCCGGGCATATCGATTTTTTTTATTCGTCATTTTCCCCCCACTTTAAAATAACGACTTCCTCCCTGAGCTGTTCGCCCGTCGCTGTCGCCAACCGGGTGCGGAATAAATCGGTGCGCACATGTTTATAACCCAACGATTCGGCGATCTGCACCAAAAGCTCGCCGGTGCGGATCATCACACGCAAGTATGAAGCCTGATCTCCGACAACATAGGCCACTTGGGCGCCCGGCTTTAGCAGCAAAGAGAGCTGCTGCAAATGCTTATACATTCCTCCAAAATACAGTTTCGTCACACGGGCATAAGCTCGTTCAAAGCCGGAGGTCTTGTTCATGGCAACTCTACGATTTTCAATTTCATTGGCAATGGCCATAATATCTGGAAACTGCTCGATCACCTTGTCATCGTCGTCGCTCTTGTAGACGCCGCGCGTATTTGAACGGATAAGAGTTTTTTTGTAGCTTTGAAGTTCTTTACGGTCTTTTACAAAGCCCAGGATTACCGACTCTAGTCGAGTTGTACGCGTATAATCCTTTTCATTTGGATATGGCGGCGATGTTATTACAGCGTCGATGCTCGCTTCCTCGACCAAATCATTCATGCGACGGGCATCGCCAAGGAACACCTTTGATTCAAAATAGTTAGCAGCCGAAACAGCTTTCAAGTCACTCGCCATCCTCCTGATTTCCTGGAGCCACGACAAAACAACCGGTGCATCCCTCTTTATTTTACCCACGCCTACCTCCGGGCCAAATTTTAAATTGCTTATATCGTAAACCAAAGTCTTGGCCAAAGCCAGCAACGCGTGGTTATAGAACGGTCGATCTTTATTTTTGCGAATTTCTTGCAAAAGAAGCAAAGATTTGTGCAGCGGCAGAGGACTGATCGAGTTTTTCAGCAGCAATTTCTCCGCATCGTCCGGGACTGTTTTTAGCTGCAATTTATCGAGATGGTCTGAACAATCCTGCAAATCATTTATATTCTGCAAAGCCAATATTTCATTCGTTCTTTTAGCAATATTCTCGCATTCGCCTTTTAAAACGTCAGGATTAATATCCCAATTCGTTTTCACAGAAGCGGCAAAATGTGCGATTGGATTCGCTTCGATGCCCACAGTTCGCAAGCGACGCAACTTGCCTTCGACGAGAGTCGTTCCCGTGCCGCAAAAAGGATCAAGCAGCGTTTCCCCGACTTTGAGGCCAAAGTCGTCGATGTAGCGGCGCACCAGATGCGGCGGGTAAGAGAGAACAAATCGATACCAGTTATGGAACGGACGATCCGAAAGCTGGAGTTTGTTCATGTTGCCATTCTTGAACGGTTCCCCACCGGTCTTGACAATATTAGTGGGATCTGCATCATCAAACAAGTTTATTTGATTGTTTTCGATTGTCATTCAAATACTTTTTAAATTTCTTTTACATTATGAAAAAACTATTAGATTTCCAACTTATTCCTCAACCAATCCCTCCAATGCCAAAACAAAAGTATACAACATGGCATCCTCCTTTAACGCCTGAAAGCGTCCCGAGGCGCCGCCGTGGCCGGCCTCCATATTCGTGTAGAGGAGAAGCAAATTATCATCCGTCTTTAACTCGCGTAGTTTGGCCGTCCATTTTGCCGGCTCCCAGTATTGCACCTGCGAGTCGTGCAGCCCGGCGGTGATGAACATGTTGGGATAGTCCTTTGCCTCGACGTTGTCATAAGGCGAATAGCTGAGGATGTAATCGTAAAAGACCTTGTCATGCGGATCGCCCCATTCATCGTATTCGGCCGTAGTCAATGGTATGCTTTCATCCAGCATGGTGGTTACGACGTCGACGAACGGCACTTCGGCGATGATGCCGTGATACAACTCGGGGGCCATGTTGGAAACGGCGCCCATCAACAATCCGCCGGCGCTGCCGCCCTGGGCGTAAAGATGCGCCGGCGAGGTATATTTTTCCTCGATCAAATATTTCGTGCAATCGATGAAATCATAAAATGTATTTTTCTTTTTCAATTGTCGCCCGTCTTCATACCATTTGCGCCCCAACTCGGAGCCGCCGCGAACGTGCGCGATGGCATAGATAAAACCGCGGTCGACAAGGCTGAGACGCTTGGAGCTAAAATAGGGCAAGATGCTGTGGCCATAGGAACCATAGGCGTAAATCAACGTCGGATTGGCGCTGTTCTTTTGCAATCCCTTTCGATACAGTAGCGACATGGGGACTTGCACGCCGTCGCGCGCCGTGGCCCA
>JAJRST010000392.1 GCA_024278645.1 bacterium
AACACCAGCGGCAATGTGAAAATCGAATTCACCTCGGACGGCGGCGGCAGTTGGCAGTCGGTCAACAGCAACACCCCGGATGACGGCGTCTTTTCCTGGCTCGTCCCCTCGGTGGTATCCAGCCGCTGCAAAATCCGCGTCAGCGACGTCGCCGGCTCCGCAACGGACATGAGCGACGACTGGTTCTCCATTCACGAGCCGCCCAAAACGTTGACGGTAATCGCGCCCAATGGCGGCGAGCAATGGGAGATGGGCGGCGTGCATGAGCTTCGTTGGCAAAGCAACGCCGGAGGCGCCGTCAAGATCGAGCTGATCAAAGCCGGCGCCCTGGAACTGACTATAGCAGCAAACACGCCAAACGACGGCTCTTATTCCTGGACGATTCCCAACACCCTCATTGAATCCGATATGTATCGAATTCAGATCACCAGCCTGAGCTACGCCGAGGCGGCCGATTACAGCGATCACTATTTCACCATTCTCGCGCCGGAGACGATCACCGTCACCTCGCCCAACGGCGGTGAACAGTGGCTGGCGAACAGTCAGCATAACATCACATGGACGCATCATCGCGCCGGCAGCCAGGTCACAATCGAATACACGACCGACGGAACAAGGTGGACCAAGATCGCCGCCAACGCGCCGAACAACGGCGCATTCGCATGGACGCTGCCCAACGTCAACTCTACAATGTGCCAGGTCAGAATCACCGATACGGACGGCGCGCCCAGCGACGTCAGCGACGCCCCGTTCACAATCTACAAAGAGGAAGAGCAGCCGCCGATTCAGCCGATGACGGCGGCGCTCGAATGTTCGCCCGGCGCCGACATCTGGGTGGACGTCATGGTCGGCGATGCGGACAAGCCGGTGGACGATCTCTTTGGCGTAAGTTTTACGTTGCAATTTGATCCCGGCGAGGTCAGCGTCATCGAGCCGTTCAGCGCCAGCGTCGTTCCCGGCGATTTTCTCGGCGGCGATTTGATCTTTTATCAAACAGTGGACAACTCGGCAGGCAAGGTCAGCGCCGGCCTCAGCCGCAAGGCAGGCGTCGGCGGCGTCGACGGTTTCGGCAGCGTGTTGCGCGTTCACTTTCATGTCGATGAAGCCGCCGCCGAAGGGCAAAACATCGTCTTTACCGTTTCCGATGTCAGCGCCAACACCTCCGGCGGCGCGGCCATCGAACTGACGCCAAAGCCCTTGACCCTTGTGGTGAAAACCGGCGTCGTCGTTTGGCCCGGCGATGCGGACAACAACGGCATTGTCGACCAGGCGGACATCCTGCCGCTGGGCTTGTACTGGGGAAAAAGGGGCGCCAAACGCCTCGATGCCAGCATTTTGTGGAGCGCGCAAATATGCCCGCAGCCGTGGACCCCGGAGAAAGCGACCTACGCCGACTGCAACGGCGACGGCATCGTCAACCAGGGCGAGGTGCCGGCCATCGGTTTGAACTGGGGCAGGACGCATAGCGTGCAAAAGGTTTTGTCCGGCGGCGAATTAAGCAAAAGCGCGACCTCGTCGAGCATGGAGCTGCAATGCCTGGGCGAAGGCTCTGAAAACTCGCCCTATTACATCCTGGCAAAAGTGACCAATGTTGTGGATTTATTGGGCATCTCGTTTGAAGTTCGAGTTGTTGAAAACGGTCAATACGTTGAATTTACCTCGGTCGTTTATGATCCGTTTTTCGGGCAGGAATCGCAAATCGTCCATTTCGAAAACATCGATAACGACTCGGCCACGGTCGGCATCGGCGCCTCGCGCAAAGCCGAGGAAGGCGGCGTAGACGGCACGGGCGGCATCTGTCGAATATACTTCAGGCTAAAAGAGGATACCCCCGACGGCGAGGTGATCACATTCGCGGCGTTCGACACCTCGGCGAACAACAGCCAGGGCGAGCCGATCGACATCGAGGTTCTGCCGACGCAAATGACCACCGGCGTTAATGTCTATGCCGTGCGTCCGACGACCTTTGCGCTGCACCAGAACTATCCGAATCCGTTCAACCCGTCGACGGTCATCGAGTATGATGCGCCCCGGCCCATGCACGTCACCATGACCATATTCAACACGTTGGGCCAAAAGATCAAGACGCTGGTGGACGAGGAAAAGGCGGCGGGACGCCACTCTGTGGTGTGGAACGGCACAAACGACGACGGGTTGAGCGTCTCCCCCGGCATTTACCTGTGTCGCTTGCGCAGCTCGGACAAGGAGTCCGCGCTCATCAAAATAGTTTTTGCAAAATAAGCATTTACGTTTTCGCCCCTTAAACGTAATGCGAAGGCCGGGTCGCAAGGCCCGGCCTTATACTTTAATAAAAATCTTCTTTTTATAGAAAACAGACATCACGGCCCACCATAGCACGACATACAAAAGCGCGAAAACAACCGATCCCGGGTAATTGCCGAAAACAGGCTGCAACAAAAAGCTGTAAATAAACTCTTTGACGTCGACAACCCGACCCTGAAAAGAAAAATGAATGCTCCACATCAACGCCGCGCCAATGGACGACAAAAAGTACACGGTGATGGCATTGGCGCCAAAGACGATAAAAGGCTTTGTTCCCCGGTTTTTCCCTTTAATATCCGTATACAGATAAATGAGCGCCAGCAGTATCAAGGCCAGGCCGCTGGTGACCAGGACGTAGGAGCTGGTCCAGATATTTTTCCCGATGGGCATCAGATAGCTGAAAAGCCAGCCGACGACGACGCTTAAGACGCCGGCGAGCACAAGGCCGTTGAATACGGCGAT
>JAJRST010000393.1 GCA_024278645.1 bacterium
CAGGGCCACAAAGGGGGCAAAGGTGCGAAAGGCCAAAAGATGAAAGGAATGAAGGGCTTTGTCGACGAAGACGGCGACGGTTTTAACGACAATGCACCGGACGCCGACGGCGACGGCATCCCAAATGGAAGGGACGACGATTTCGTGCGCCCGGAAAATAGCGGGCGACACGGCAAGGGCGGCAAGGCTTTCCACGGCTTTATCGATGAAGACGGCGACGGTTTTAACGACAACGCGCCGGACTTTGACAATGACGGCATCCCCAACGGCCAGGACCCGGATTGGCAACGTCCGGAGGATTGCCTCGGTCGCGGCGGCAAATGGGGTGGACGCGGCGGCGCCGGCGATAATGATGATGCCAAGGGACACGGCAAAGGCCGTGGCGGCAGAGGTTAATGGAACCCGAACTGTAAACCCGGACGGCGGCCTGCATCAGGGCCGCCGTCCCATTTTCTGAGGATGAAAAGATGAAACGCTTGTTGACAAGTTTCTTCGTGTTGCTGTTCGCTGCATTGACGTGGGCGCAAATGGGTATTTCCTTTGATGCGGAAAGCGGCTATGCCTCGAATATTTTTTCAAATTACAGCCAACTGCCGGATTACTATAACAACATCTCCGGCCTGATCCATTACGACAAGTTGTCTGATGCTCGTGGTACGAGATTGTTTTACAACGGCGCCGGTCGTTTCTTCCAGCAATATGATTATCGCAACTACCAGACGCACTCATTGGGCGTTTCATACTATCGTTACCTTGGCGATCGCGGGCACAAACTGAACGCCGGGGCGAATGCGAGCATGCGGCTTCACTCCGAGGATTACAAGTGGTACGAGTATCGACAAGGTTATGCTTTCGCCGCCTTAAAGATGCTGCTGAGCGACCAGCTTTACGGCTATGTCGGCGTTAATTTCAAAATGCGCGATTATACCTTGTTGACCCCTTATTCATATTGGCAGAACATGACTTATGTGCGAGTGAGTCGATTTTACAACAGCGGCTCCAGCGTTATTGCAGAGGTCGATTACATGCAAAAGCAATACCTGAGCGCTGATATTCAAAGCCCTTTGGAATCATTCCCATATACGGAAATGGACGGCGAGGGCAGCAGCAGGCAAGTCGTCGCACTTTTAAAATTCGGGCAAGCGGTTAATCCGAAAACCGGCCTCGGTTTGCAATTGCTGCTGCGTCGAAATATCAATAGCTCCGTCCGTTACCTGATAAGCGACGCCGGCTATTACTACTCGGACGAAGAGCTGTTTGACGATGTTTTCGGTTACGAAGCGGAGCAGTTACGCTTAACCCTGAAACGAAGATTGCCGTGGCGGATGCAGGCATCATTCGGCGCTTCCGCAACAGCAAAGCACTATATCAATCGTCGGGCCCTGGATTTGCAAGGCTATCCCTTTGAAGACGGACGCCTGCGCGACGATACGCGTTTTATCGCCTTTTTAACGTTGACAAAAACTTTGAGTTACAGCCGTTCAATGGCGCCCGTTCGCTTTAATGTAGATTTTACTTATATCGTGAATAATTCTAACGACCCCTATTACCACTATAAAACAAATTATATCTCGTTTGGGATTTCGCAAAGCTTTTAAGTTGCGACTGCGACAAATCAAATCAAAGTTGCATTATAAAAACTCGCCGCGGTTTTTCTGTTTGCCGCGGCGTTTTAGTGAACAGAAAATATTTCATAAAAAGGAGACAGGAGTTACATCATGACCAGGTTCAGAGCGAGAGGATTTGTTTCGCTGCTTTCGACGTTTACTTTTATCATTTCACTGGTATCGGGCATTGTTCTCTATTTTCCGCCGCAAGGCAAAGTTGCACACTGGATAAACTGGACCTTTTGGGGATTGGACAAGGAAACCTGGGGCGCGTTGCATATTAATTCCTCGCTCATCCTGTTTATTGTCATCATCTTTCATTTTTATCTTAACTGGAATATTCTCATAAACTATATCAAGAAAAGAGCGCAAGCGGCTATTAATTTAAAAGTCGAATTGGCGATCTCTTTGCTTTTTTCTCTTTTTATTATCATCGCCTCCATTTACAGCGTTCAACCATTCAAACAAATCATAGACTGGAATGAGGGTGTTAAAGACTACTGGGCCGCAAAAACAGAAGCCCAGCCTCCGGTTCCGCACGCCGAAGAAATGACGGTCGAGGAGTTCTGCGAGGAGCTGGAGATTCCGGTTGAAAAATTTGAAAATCGCATGAAAAAGAATAATTGGGCTTTTGAGCGCAGTCAAACGATCAAGGAGATAGCACAGGCCAACGACATTGCTCCGGCGGATATTTATAACGAGCCGCAGGTTAAATCTGAGCAAGGCGCAGGTGCCGGAGCAGGCTGGGGGCGCATGACCGTGCCGGAAGTATGCGAGAAAAATAACATTCGTGTGGAGGTCGCACTTGCAGAATTAAAAAAGCTCGGTGTGAATCCTGAAGAATCGCAGACGATTCGGGATATTTCTTCCGAATTGAAAATGCGTCCTTATGAAGTTATTAAGATCATTACCGGAGAGACGTTCGAACATTAGCAGATATGTTCACAAGGTGCGCTTTTTTTATCTACATTTTAATTTGCAACAATTCATAATTTACTTGATAAAGATATCCTTTTGTTTATCTTTTAATATAAGAATTGAATTGCAATCATTTCCCGGGAGATTTTTTATGAGCGATCAACAACACCACGACGGCCTCTCGCGTCGCGGCTTCATCAAAGGCGTGGGCGGCGGCATCGTCGGCGCGGCCTCGCTTACAGCCATAAAACCGGCTCGGGCTGTTGAAAAATATGGCGACGTCGTCGGCCCTGACAATGTCGATGTCACTTTGAAGGTGAATGGAAAATCCCACAGGTTGAACATTGATCCGCGCATCACTCTGCTTGATGCCTTGCGAGACAAGCTCGACTATACCGGCACGAAAAGAGCGTGCAACAGGGGCGAGTGCGGTTCATGTACGGTTCTTTTGGACGGCAAGACTGTGCTGGCCTGCTCCATGCTCGCACTTGACGCCGACGGCGCCGATGTTGAAACGATCGAAGGACTTGCCAATGGCGAGCAGTTGCATCCGGTGCAGCAGGCCTTTGTCGAAAACGACGCCTTGCAATGCGGTTTTTGCACGCCCGGATTTATCATCTCCGGCGTGGCCCTGCTGCGGGAGAATCCCTCGCCATCCATGAATGAAATTAAATACGCCGTCTCGGGCAACCTTTGCCGCTGTGGAACATATCCCCATGTTTTCAAAGCCATAGACGATGCGGCAAAAGCAATGAAGAAGGGAGGGTGAAATCATGGCAGCATGGAAACCCTTGGATGATATGACCTATGTGAACAAGCCTGTCACCCGCCTCGACGGCGCCGAAAAGGTGACCGGGCAATCAAAATTCACCTACGACGTCAAACGCCCGGGCATGTTGTATGGGCGCATTTTGCGCAGCCCCCATCCTCATGCCAGGATAGTATCCGTTGATGCCGGCAAAGTGGAAGCCTTGCCGGGCGTAAAAGCGGTTATTACAAAGATCAAGGATGAAGTCAATTTCGTCGGCGATGATATTGCCGCCGTCGCCGCCGTCTCCGAACAAGTCGCCGAAGAAGCTTTGAAACTGTTTGAGGTAAAGTTCGAGGTTTTGCCTTTTACGGTGAGCGAAAAAGAAGCCAAAAAAGCGGATGCCGTGCAAGTTTTTTCCGGCCGCGACAACAACCTGGGTCGCCACCGGGAGAACAGTGAAGGCGATGTCGAGAAAGGCTTTCGGGAAGCGGATGTGGTCGTCGAGCGAACCTACCACATGAATGTGCAGGTGCACACGCCCATGGAAACGCATGGCTGCGTGTGCGAATGGCGCGGCGACGACCTTTACATGTGGGACTCTACCCAGGGCGTGCACGGCACGAGAAGCGGCATGGCCAAGGCGCTGGAAATGCCGGAGAACCAGATCCACGTTATCACCCACCACATGGGCGGCGGTTTTGGCAGCAAGTTCGGGCCGAAAAGCTATAATGTCATTTGCGCCAAACTTGCCAAAAAAGCCGGCGCTCCGGTGAAGCTGATGCTGGATCGCCAAGAGGAGATGCTGGCCGTCGGCAACCGTCCGTCGTCATTCCAAAAAATAAAAATCGGCGCCAAAATGGACGGCATGTTGACAGCCTTTCACCTGGAATCCTTTGGCACCGGCGGCGTCGGCGGCGGCGCCGGCGTACCGCAGCCCTATATCTACCATTTCCCAAACTGGAAAGTAGTTCACGACGATGTGCATATTAACGCCGGCCCGGGGGCGCCGATGCGCGCGCCCGGCCATCCGCAAGCCAATTTCGCCATGGAATCGGCCATGGATGAACTGGCTGAAGAACTGGGCATGGATCCTCTCGAATTGCGTCTGAAGAACGATCCCAACAAAACCCGCCAGCAAGAGTTCAAAATCGGCGCCGAGAAATTCGGCTGGAAAAAACATAAAACCGGCAAAGGCAAAAAAAGCGTCAAGGTTCGCGGCGTCGGCGTTGGCGCCGGCCGCTGGGGCGGAGGCGGCAACAAGCGAACGCAGGCCATCGTCAATATCTATCCGGACGGCAAGGTGGATGTTAAGATCGGCACGCAAGACATCGGCGTGGGTACGCGAACCATTGTCGCCCAGGTGCTGGCTGAAGCTCTGGAGCTTGATTTGGGCGACGTCAAACCGTTGATCGGCGAAAGCGATTACCCCTGGGCGCCGGCCAGCGGCGGCAGCACCACGGCGGCCTCAATCTCGCCGCCGATCAAGCTTGCCGCGGAAAAAGCAAAACAGGAACTGGTCAAAGTGGTCGCCGCAGAGTTTGACGTTGATGTGGAAAAGGTGGTCTATTCGAAAAAGATATTTCGCGTCCAGGGCGTCTCCGACGCGATACCCTGGAAAAAAGCCTGCTCTTTTCTGGATGGCAAACCAATAACCGCTTTGGAATCGTGGGCGGAAGGTCTTTCCGACAGAGGAACCGCCGGCTGTCAGTTTGCCGAGGTTGAAGTCGATACCGAAACCGGCCGCGTCAAAGTGCTCAGGATGCTGGCGGTTCAGGATTGCGGCCTGCTGCTCAATCCGTTGACGGCGCGCAACCAGGTGAACGGCGCCATCATCGGAGAAATCGGATACGCGCTTTTTGAGAATCGTCTGCTGGACAAGAACACCGGCATCATGCCCAATGCAAACCTGGAGGACTATAAGATTCCCGGCGCACTGGAGATGCCAGATTTTGATGTGAAGTTTTTTGACGAGCACGAACGCGGCGTCATCGGCCTGGGCGAGCCGCCGGCGATACCGGGAATCGGCGCTATTGCCAACGCCATCGCCGACGCGATAGGCGCTCGAATTTATGAACTGCCGATCACGCCGGACAAAGTCCTCATGGCGATCGAAAAAGG
>JAJRST010000394.1 GCA_024278645.1 bacterium
ACCGGGTCGACAATGTACGCCGGTTTGTTAAATTTGCCGCTAAGAAAGAATGCTATTATACCACCAAGGTTGGATGCATGTTCCCCTAAAACGCCGACTTTCAGGTCATGAAGCATGTCGTCGTCAACGATATAAGTGCCGCTTGGGATGGGCTTTAGGAGGCCTCCTCTGCCGACAAAGGCGTCTATCTCCTCAAGCGCCACCTTTTCCTGATGCAATATGCCACGTATGGCCTCGATTCGAAAGTCAGATTGGTCGTTGATCGTCTCGAAGCGGGCAAGGACTTTGGCGTCATGGTGAATGTTATGAGAAAAAAGCTTTTTTTCGCCATGAAACAACGCAATCTTTGTTGATGTTGAACCCGGATTAATCACTAGTATTAAAAACACCCGACCTCCCACGGATTGGCGTCTTTGATTCTTATTCGTCTCTCTAACTTACCGACATTTACTGGGTTCCACGGATCACGAATAGTAAATTATAAAGAAAAACGCAGTAAAAGTCAAGACTTATATCAACTTGGCTCTACTCCGCGCCGTAATGCACAAGGGCCTCAACGCGGTAATTTTTGAGCTTGTCTCTTGCCTTCAGGAAATCCAGTTCGATTAAAAAGCAACAGCCAGCGACTTTGCCGCCAAGCCTTTCAACGAGCCTGGCCGTCGCCTCCACGGTGCCGCCGGTGGCCAGGAGATCGTCGACAATAAGCACCCGTTGCCCTTCTTTGACAGCATCGATGTGCATTTCCAGGGAATCGCTTCCATACTCGAGCTCGTAGCTTTCGGATATTTTTTTGTAAGGAAGCCTGCCCGGCTTTCTGACCGGCGCCATGCCGACGCCGAGTTCATAAGCCAGAATCGATGCAAAAATAAAGCCTCGCGATTCGATGCCGACGACAACATCGATAACCTGGTCTTTGTACAGTTCAAGCATCTTTTGAACCGACTCTCTCAGGGCCGGCCCGTCCGCCAGTAAAGTTGTTATATCCTTGAAAATTATACCCGGTTTCGGAAAGTCGGGTATGCTTCTGATTTTCGCAGCTAAATCCATACACTCCTCTTGTCAGCTAATAATAGACAACCCTAAAGTCATTGAATTCATTTTTCGGCTTTTGCCAGTCGATGTCGATTTGCGTCACATGTGAAAATGACGGACCGATCCTCAGGTTTTTGATCAGCGTTAATACCGCCGATTTTTCTCCTTCAACAACCACCTTGACGTCACCATTCGGCAGATTGCCGACCGTGCCGTTCAGCCGCAGCCTCCTCGCTTCATGCATGGTGAAAAAGCGAAAACCCACGCCCTGAACGGCGCCTTTCACAATAATTTCAGCACGTACATACATGTTATTCCGAGCCGATTTTCGGATTATGGCGTGAGACGATACATGGTCCGCGGAAACGGAATTGTCTCCCGCACATGGGGGCGGCCGCATATCCAGGCCACGGTGCGCTCGATGCCCAGGCCGAATCCCGCGTGCGGCACGCTGCCGTATCTTCGCACATCCAAATACCATTCAAAAGCTTCCTGCGGCAGGTCGTGCTCCTTTAGTCGGGCCAGCAAAGTCTCGTAATCATCCTCGCGCTGTCCGCCGCCGATGATTTCGCCATAGCCCTCCGGCGCCAGGACGTCTACGCACAGCGCGCGGTCCGCCCTTTCCGGGTCGCGTTTCATATAAAAAGCCTTGATGTTCGCCGGGTAATGAGTGATCATCACCGGTTTGTCGAAATTTTGGGCGATAATCGTCTCGTCGGCGCCGCCGAAATCATCGCCGAAGACAAAATCGGCATCGGCATCCTTGAGGATCCGGGCGGCTTCGTCATACGTGATGCGAGGAAACGGCGCTTTAATATTTTCAAGTTTGGAGACGTCCCGTTCGAGGACCTCCAGCTCCTGCATTCGATTTTCCAAAACCTTGCCGACGATGAATTCCAACATGCCCTCGGCGAGTTCCATATCCTGGTTCAAATCGCAAAAGGCGACTTCCGGTTCAATCATCCAGAATTCGGTTAAATGGCGGCGAGTTTTCGACTTTTCGGCTCGAAATGTCGGGCCAAAGCAATATACCTTGCCAAAAGCCATGGCGGCGGCTTCCATGTAAAGCTGACCGCTTTGAGTGAGATAGGCCTTGGTGTCGAAATAATTGGTTTCGAAAAGATTGGTCGTGCCTTCGCAGGCGCTTGGGGTAAATATGGGGGCGTCGACAAGGGTAAAGCCGCGATCGTCAAAGTATTGTCGGGCGGCTTTGATGATTTCATGGCGGATTTTTAAAACCGCGTGTTGCTTGGACGAACGTAGCCACAGATGACGATGATCCATCAGAAATTCAATGCCGTGCTCTTTTGGCGAGATGGGGTATTCCTCGGCGATATCAACAATATTGACGTCGCTCACTTGTAGTTCGTACCCGCCTTTTGCCCGGGCATCCTCAGTGACGGTTCCGGTGACCTCCAGGGAGCTTTCCTGGGTTAGATGCTGGCAGGCCTCGAACGTCTCTTCGGAAACGTTGCCCGCGAAAACGACGGCCTGAATAATTCCCGTGCCGTCTCTTAGCATGATGAATTGAAGCTTTCCTTTACCGGTTTTTTTGTAAACCCATCCGGAAAGCGTAACCTGTTCTCCAGCATGTTTTGCAATATCCTCGATATAAACTTTGCCCATTCCCTTTATTCCTTTCTTCGCATCATTTTTGTTTTCTTGTCGCACAAGTACAATCAAATCTCAGAGTTGCGTATCCAATCAGCGCCAAAATTCAGGCTTGACCTCGCGCGTCAATAATTCCTGCAAGGCCAGTTTGGGGTTCTTGTCTTCAAAAAGGACTTGATAGACCTGGGAGCAGATGGGCATTTCCACATTATGCATTTCAGCCAGTTTAACCACCGCCTGGCTGGTGCGCACGCCCTCGGCCACCATGGTCATCGCGTCGAGAATATCATCAAGCGTTCGCCCCTTGCCGATTTCCTCTCCCAGATAACGATTCCTGCTGTGACGGCTCATACAGGTGACGATGAGATCGCCCATGCCGGAAAGGCCGGCAAAAGTCATCTGATCGGCGCCAAGCTGTCGCCCCAAACGAGATATTTCCGCCAGGCCGCGCGGCTGCAGGGCCGCTTTTGTGTTGTCGCCAAACCCGGCGCCGTCGCATATTCCGGCGGCTATGGCAATAACGTTTTTCAACGATCCGCCAAGCTCCACGCCGACCACGTCGCGGCTGCGATAGATGCGAAAGTTCATGCCGTTCAACGACTGCTGCACAAAACGGGCGACGAACTCGTCCTGCGAGGCGACGACGACGGCCGTTGGGATGCCCCTGGCGACTTCTTCCGCATGGCTGGGCCCGGACAAAACCGTGTAACGCCGGGCCACATCGGCGCCCAGCTCTTGTTCGACAACTTGTGAAATTCTGGAAAGCGTGTCGATCTCGATGCCCTTGGCGCAGTTGACCAAAACGACGTCATCCCTGGTTTTCGACCGCCCCAGATTTTTAATCACGCCTCTCGCCACATGGGACGGCACGACGAGCAAGATCGTATCCGCGCCGGAGACGGCTTTTTGCAAATCGGAAGTGATCTCTATGGACGCCTCTATGACGGCATCCTTGAGCACCTCCGGTCGGCGCCGATCCTTGGCAAGTTTTTCCGCGGCAGCGGCGTCAAACTCCCAAAGGGCGACATTGTGACCGACGTTGCTGCAATGGTTGGCAAGGGCGATGCCCCAGCTTCCGGCGCCGAGTACGGCAATATTGACGCTGTTGCTTGTATGCATACTAATGTACGACCCGTCCTATTATTTCGGCTTTTTGTTTTATTTTATCTAATTGGTCGAGCACGTGATCCGCCGCACCCTCTGAAACGATAAAAATCAGGCCGATGCCCAAGTTAAAAGCTCGCCGCATTTCCTCATCTTCAATGCTACCGTATTGTTGAATTAATCGAAATTCCATTGGCATCTCCCAGGCGTCCCAATCGATGCGCAATGACAGCCCCTTTGCAAGCAAACGTTTTGTATTGCCTTCAATGCCGCCGCCGGTAATGTGGCTTATCCCATGTAAACCGTATAGCTTTCGCACCTGCTGAATAGCCTCTTTGTAACTTTTATGCACTTTCAGCAGTACATGGCCCCAGGAATCGCCGAGATCGGCGTCGATTTTTTTCAAATCAACCTTTTTAATCTCAAGCAATACTTTGCGGGCAAGCGAATATCCGTTGGTATGCAGGCCGTTAGAGGGAAGTCCAATCAAAACGTCGCCGGCGGTAATCTCATCGCCATTGATAATATCGGGACGATTGACCAGGCCGATGATAGAGCCTGCAAGATCATACTCACCGGGGGCGTAAAACCCGGGCATTTCAGCCGTCTCGCCGCCGATGAGAGAGCATTCGTTTTCCTTGCAGGCCGCGGCCATCCCTTCGACGATCTGCGCAATAATGTCCGGCTCGAGCTGTAAAGCGCCGATATAGTCGGTAAAGGCGATCGGGTCGGCCCCGGATGTCATGATGTCGTTGACGCAGTGGTTGACGAGGTCCCTGCCGATGGTGTTGTGCATGCCCATGGAAAAGGCGATCTTTAACTTTGTTCCAACGCCGTCGATGCTCGTTACGACGACAGGCTGCGGATATTTTTTCGTATCTATCTCATAAAAGCCGGCGAAAAGGCCGATATCGTTTAAAACGTGCTTGTTAAAGGTCTGTTTTGCAAGCATGCTGATCTTTCTGGTCGACGCCTCGGCCGCTTCAAGGTTGACGCCGGAGCTTTTGTAACTAACGCCCACTAATCGAGTCCTTTGGTTTTATGAAAATAGGCATTTCGCACTTTTTCGAAGAAAAGTCGAATATCAAGATCTTTATAGTCGGGGTATGTCCAGGGATTCGCATTAAACCGTCCTTGCTGCCAGTAGAGTTGAACATCGCCATAGATGCCTTTGCCGATGTGAATGCGATGGCTGAAATTCTTGGTCGTCGCTAAAACAAGCTTTGGCGTTTCTATGTAGCCGGGATCGATATTCACGTTTCGTTTGCCCCGGGTTAAAAACTGCTCCTCCACGGCATTGGTGAAAATCTTGATGTCCGGCAGTTGTTCCGGCTCGATGAATTTCTCAAAGGAGAAATATATCTTTTGCAGCGATGCTCCCATCTCCCCGGCATAATAGTTTGTATGTGAAAATTGAACCGGCTCGGTAATAAACTCGATGGCGCCATACCTGTTTTGCAATATTTTCAAGGTTATTTCTTTCAATTCGACCTTGTTGTAGCACAGGGCGGCGACCAGGCAAACATCTTTCGGCTTTGTTATCGCGCCCATAAAATGCGATCTAATTTATGAAATGTCATTCGAAAATCAAGCCTTTTTATTTCAATTCGTCTTTGGCGCCCGGCTATTCGATTTGGCATTGCGTTTCAATAAATCATCGCGCGTAATCCTGGTAAGCGGATGACCGCAGTAGGGACAATATTTAAAATCCGAATTCGGGAACAAGTGCGATTTGTTGCCAGTGCATTGCATCACAAAATGCGGACGAAAGACGACGTGCACTTTTTTATCGTTTTCCTGGTCAATCTGCAATTCAAGCTCTCCCCTGTTCGTCTCCCCACGTAAATAGACATCGGCATATTCCGGCCGCTTTAAACGGGAAGCGACGACGTTCCCTTCCCAATCGACCAGGCGCACATTGACTTCGATGTCGCTCCAATGCCTGTAGCCGTTGGCGTCAACAGTGGTGAATTTATCTCTTTTGTCGAGGGGAACAAATTCTTTCCAAAAGACGCGCTGACCGGAAAGGCTCATTTCTTTAATTTTATCAAAACGAATACGTTCGCCGTTTTCCAATGGAATTTCCGTGATGATAGGATATTCGCTCGGCGCATAAAGCCCATAGCCGGCAAAGACAAAATCGAGCATTAAGTTTTTAACATATATATATTGATCGCCCGAATCCGCGGCGACGCGGGCGCTTATGTTCATAGTTTGTAAAGTTTGTGAAAATAGTGATTGATATAAAGAGAAAAGCATGACAATCGAAATGAACATTCGAGTCACGACGTTCCTCCTTTCATTTAACATTTGAAATTGAAAGCATAAAAATATAGTAAATTTTTCACTATAGTACAAGGAAAGAGGTGAATGCGGTGCTGTGGAAGACAAATAAAATATCGTCAATGATCAAAAACGCCCCAAAAGAATGAGGCCGCGCTCTAAAACAAAACCGGCCTCTGCAACATGGCGCCGTTCTTTCAATTGATCGTGATGCCTCGAATATCCTGTTATCGTTTCTCTTGCTTCGCAAAGGCTTCGTCGGCCAATAGTTTCATGGCGCGTTCGATGGGGATTTGGACAACGCCTTTATTCTCGTCCAATATTTTGTAGGAGTTCAGGGTTTCCTTTTCCCTGGCGCGCAACGCCCGCAATTCCGCTGCTTGCGGCTTTAGGTCAATACCCTTTATCATCTTGTCCGTGCTGGCAATGAAGAGCTTGTTGAGCCCATAAAAGCCGGCGACCAGGGCGACAACCACAATAATTGTCACAACAAGAAGCTTTTTGGAAGAAACCTCCGTGGTTTCAGCGTTTGTTTTTTCTTTGCTATCAATCATTTTACATTCTGTGTTTTATTGATTCCTCGAGATTAGGATCTTTAAACGGTACTAGTGAATGCCTTGCCAGTTGGTGCAAGAACAGCCACACAAAAATGCCGCCAATGCCGATAAATGTCGTGGCGTCCATCCAGCTCAAACGAGCGCCCTCGTGATGCAGCGTCGGCATGACCAGCCAGTACATATCGACATAGTGCATAATGAGCATCCATGAGGCCATGACGGTGAGCATGAGCAAATTCCGCTTCATGGCGCGAATCATCAATATGAAAAATGGAATGATAAACTGGCCGATGACCAAAAAGACGCTGATGATTTTCCAGGATCCCACCCAGCGATGCGTGAACCAGACGGTCTCTTCGGGGATGTTGGCGTACCAGATGAGAAAGTATTGCGAAAATGCGATATAAGACCAAAAGACGACAAAGGTGAAAATCAGTCGGCCGAGATCGTGGTAATGTTCGACCGAGACGAGGCCTTTCAATGGTCCTTTTTTATCAAAAAAAATGACGAAAAGAGTGATGAAAGAATAGATTGCAAGCGTGCTTCCGCCGAAAATGTAAACGCCAAAGATTGTCGAATACCAATGTGCATCCAAAGACATCAACCAGTCAAAGGAAGCGAAAGAAAAAGTGAGCGCGAAAAGGATAATGCCGGCGGGACTCAACCGCTTTGCTTTTTGAAGATATGTTTCATCGCCGGTTTCATCGTTTTTAATAGAGAATCGATACAGCGCCCGACCGACCAGCGTCCAGATAAGAGCAAAGACGACGGTGCGAATGATGAAAAAGGTGACATTCAAATAGGGCGATTTTATTTGCAGAAGCTCATCGTGAGCGACGGTTTCCGGATGCGACCAATGGTACAATTCACGCATGCCAAACAGCGCCGGAATGATAAAAAGCATCATCCAGGGCAATATCGCCATAATTGTTTCAAATATTCGGCGGATGACAACGCTCCATACGGCGCCCGTCAAGTGATGCAGCAAGCTCAGAAACAGCCCGCCCAGGCTTATGGTAATCCAAAAGCTAAAGGCGACGAGGTAGGAGTGGAAAAACTGGCCCTGGTCGACAAAATAGCCGACAATACTCAACAAGAGTCCGGCAACGCCGGCGATAAGCGATAATTTGACCAGGGATAGATTTTTAGGGATTTCTACTTTTTCAGCCATGTCATTTCTTTGCTATTTTCTCTCTCAATTCTTCGGGGACATCTTTAATTGTTGCATTTTGACTCCTCTGCAAGGCCCGAACATAAGCGACAATGGCCCAGCGGTCCTGCACTGGAATTTGGTGTGCATAAGAAGGCATATTGCGAATGCCGTTGGTAATGACGTCAAAGATATGACCGTCCTCCACTTTGCGGAGACGATCATCATGGAATGTTGGCGGCGGCAAAAAGCCCTTTTTCACAATGATGCCGTTGCCGTCTCCAACCTGGCTGTGGCAGGGTGCGCAATAAATATTAAA
>JAJRST010000395.1 GCA_024278645.1 bacterium
CGCATGAGCGCCTGGGCGCGGGAACGCACGAGTTTTGGTGGGATGGCCGGGATGACGCCGGGGAGCAGGTTTCTTCCGGGCTATATCTTTGCCGAGTGAAATCAAATGAGTCGGCGGCTGTGGTTCGCTTGTCTCTTTTGAGGTGAGCCGCTTCCCTGTATTAGTGTTTGCATTTTTGTTTGAAAATGACTATCCTCGCTTTCAAAACTTAAAACCTCGGAGCGGTTAATGAAAGCGAAAGCCGTTATTTTCGACATGGATGGCTGCCTGGTGGACACCGAGCCGGTGATCAATCGGGCGGCCATTTTGGGGCTAAGGGAATGGGGCGTCGAGGCGCAGCCGGATGATTTCACGCCGTTCATCGGCGCCGGCGAGGTGCGCTACATCGGCGGCGTGGCGGAGAAATATGGCGTCGCCTACCAGCCGAAAATGAAGCGACGGGTGTACGAAATTTACCTGGACATCGTCGGGGAGATGCTCACGCCGATGCCCGGGGCGCTCGAATGCCTGCGACGATTTCAGCAAAACGGCGTCGTCCTGGCCCTGGCCAGCAGCGCCGACCGCATTAAAATCGACGCCAACCTGCGCGTCGCCGGCATCGATCCTGCCGTTTTTAAAATCATCCTCGGCGCCGAGGATGTGACGCACAAAAAGCCGGCGCCGGATATCTATCTGAAAGCGGCGGACAAGCTGGGCGCTGCGCCGGAACAGTGCATCGTCGTCGAGGATGCGCTCAACGGCATCCGGGCGGCGAAAAGCGCCGGCATGACCTGCATCGCCGTGGCGACGACCTTTGCCCGCGACAAATTGCAGGAGACAGAGGCGGATTTTGTTTGCGACGACTTGTTTGATGTCTGCGAGACGATCCGCTCGTTTTCAGCTTAAAGTCGTGAAAAGCGTCGCCTCAAGGAAAGCGCCTCTTCAACCGTGGAGATCAATAATGACAAAACCATTTTATTCTAAAGTTATAACAAGGATGTTGCTGTTTTTGAATCTAATGGTTTTGCCCCTAATCGTCTTGCCTATGGAGATGCATCGAACGCTGTTTTATTCAGGGCTGAATGGATACAAAAAAAAGCCCGGAAGCGGTCGCCCCCGGGCATAAATCTACTCGGCTTATTCGGCCGCGGCTTCCTGCTTTTGCGCTTCCACTTCCGCCTTGATCTTTTCCATGTCCAGCTCTTGCACCTGTTTGATCAGGTCTTCCAGAGCCTGCTCCGGGAGCGCGCCCGGCTGTTTGTACAGCATGATCTTTTCGCGAAAAATGGCCAGCGTCGGAATCGACTGGATGCCGAACGCCGCGGCCAGTTGCTGGTCTTCTTCGGTGTCCACTTTTGCAAAGGCAATGTCGGTATGTTTTTCCGAGGATTTCTCAAAAACAGGACCGAACATCTTGCATGGCCCACACCATTCCGCCCAGAAATCTATGAGTACGATATCATTGTTCTCGAGGACGTCGTCCAGAGTGTCCATTGTTAGTTTTATCGTTGCCATTCCTGGTTCTCCAAATAATGAAAAGTTTCAACTCCTTTATTTGATGTGTGAAACATAAAATGATTCAAAATAATTTACTTTTTCTTTTGAAAGCGGCGACGACCCGGAATTTTGTTGTCTGCTATTTGTTTAATTTTCTGAAATTAAAATAAATTTGGGATAAATAAAATGCCGCTCGTCTATATCACACGCCGGATGCACTTCAGCGCCGCGCATCGGTTGCATTCGGATCAATTGTCCGAGCAGGAGAATGAACAGCTCTACGGAATGTGCAACAACCCGTTAGGTCACGGTCATAATTATGAACTGGAAGTGACGGTCAAAGGCGAGCCTGATCCGGCGACCGGCATGGTTGTCGATCTGACGGAATTGAAGGAAATCGTGCAACGGGAGATCATAGACAAGGTGGACCACAAACATTTGAATCATGACGTTGATTTTATGCACGGCATTGTGCCGACGGCGGAAAATATTGTCATCGCTTTTTGGCGGCAATTGAAAGACAAACTGCCGAACGGCGAGCTGCATGAACTCACCTTGTACGAAACGCCGCGAAATGTGGCGGTCTATCGAGGAGAATGAAAATGGGAAATATCCAAAACGCGGTGGTCTCGATTATAGAAGAAATCGGCGAGGACCGGCATCGCGAAGGCTTGCTGAAAACGCCGGAGCGCGTGGAAAAGGCCTATGATTTTCTCACCAAGGGATACCGCGAAAATATAACAGAGGGCATCAACGACGCCATTTTTAACGAAGAGTGCAACGAAATGATCGTTGTGCGCAATATCGAGTTTTACAGCTTGTGCGAACATCACCTGCTGCCTTTTTACGGCAAGTGCCATGTGGCTTATTTGCCCAAGGGGAAAATAATCGGATTAAGCAAGATCCCCCGCATTGTTGAAGTATTTGCAAGACGGCTGCAGGTGCAGGAGCGTTTGACCAATCAAATCGCCGATACGCTGCAGGACGTGTTGCAGCCTTTTGGCGTCGCTGTCGTGCTGGAGGGCAAGCATTTGTGCATGATGATGCGCGGCGTGGAAAAGCAGAACAGTTTTGTCACTTCCAGCGCCATGCTGGGGGAGTTTAAATCGGAGCGCGCCACGCGTATGGAATTTCTGAATTTGTTACAAACCGCGGGATAACTTATGAATCTAAGGGGCAAGGTTGTATGGGTGACCGGCAGCAGCCGCGGCATCGGCAAGGCGGCTGTCTACCGGTTTGCCGCCCGGGGCGCCAGGGTGGTTGTGTCGGCGAGAACTAAAAACGATATCGATGAGATTGTCGGCGAAATCAACGCCAACGGCGATTCGGCCATCGCCATCCCCTGCGATGTCAGCAGAAGAAGCGACGTCGTGGCCCTGGTCGCCAACGTCAGAAAAACCTGGGGCGGCGTCGATATTTTGGTCAACAACGCCGGCATCGGCATTTTTAAAAAGATCGTACAGTTGGAGGAAGAAGAATGGGACGCGATGATGGAGGTCAATCTGAAATCGGCGTTCCTCTGTTCGCAAGCCGTGTTGCCGGGCATGATCGAGCGTCAGACCGGCCACATCATCAATGTCGTTTCCGTGGCCGGCCGGCAGCCTTTTTACAGCAGCGGCGGCTATTGCGCCTCCAAATACGGCATGCTCGGATTAACCGACGTACTGCGTCTGGAAAACCGCAAGCACGGCATTAAAGTGACCGCCGTGTTGCCGGGCGCCACGAGCACCGCCATTTGGGGCGACGCCGAGGTGGACCACGGCGCGATGATGAACGCGGAAGATGTGGCGAACGTCATTGTCTCGGCATGTGAGACGGATGATGCGGCGATGATTGAAGAAATCGTTATGCGGCCCCAGGGCGGGGATCTCTAGAAACGGCAATGCAATGGATTGGCGGGATGATTTTCTAACCTGCATTATTCATAAAATCAGGCCTCGAAGACACCAAGGCTCTAAGAAACATTGCCTTACACACAGGAAGGCGTTAGGAGAAAGTTTTAGAAACTATTTGTTCTATTTATAGTATTATTGTCTTAATTCTATTGTTTTTGAGCACCTTCGAGACTTGGCGACTTTGAGGCGAATGAATTTTCCAGGCTAAGAAATATTTTTATTACAAATGATTACTTTGATGAGACTGTCGAAAAAAACCGGATGTCCACCGCATGGCGGATTCCGGGGGGTTAACACGTCTCGATTTTAAACCGGTTACGACACCCGGCGTCCTGCGGACAACCGGGGTCGTGTACTTTTTCGAGAGTTAAATAGTGCAGACGAAACGAGAGGAGGTTTGTCATGCCAAAACTCACTTTTTTGAGTCATGATGTTTTTCTTATTGAAAACGATGGCGTAAAGCTGATCATCGATCCGTTTCTGACCGGCAATCCAATGGCCGCGGTAAAAGCCGAGGATGTGCGGGTGGATTGGGTGCTGCTGACGCACGGTCACGGTGATCACCTGGGCGACAGCATTAGCATTGCCAAACGAAATAATGCGACAATCATTGCGCCGTTCGAGCTGGCCACCTATTGCCAGAACAACGACTGCAAAGTGCACCCCATGCACATTGGCGGCGGCTACAATTTTCCGTTTGGCCGCGTCAAGCTGACTATCGCCCACCATGGCTCGGCAGCGGACCTTGGCGGCGATGCGCTCGCCTATATGGGCAACCCGTGCGGATTCGTCGTCACCATCGGCGGCAAAAACATCTACCATGCCGGCGACACGGGCCTGTTTCTCGATATGCAGCTCATCGGCGAAATGACGCCGCTCGACGTCGCGTTGCTGCCCATCGGAGACAATTTCACCATGGGCGTCGACGACGCGGTCAAGGCGACCGAGTTGCTCAAACCGAAACTGGTCATTCCCATGCATTATAATACGTTTGATGTCATAAAGGCGGATCCGCAAGAATTTAAACAAAAGGCCGAGGCCAAAGGCTTTGCGGTCAAAGTCATGCAGGCGGGGGAGACCATCGTCGTATAATAAATCTTGAATGAATAGAAATAAATGAATATATTGTCTCCTTAATTGAGGGGCGGCGTTGCACTCGTATTGAGCGCTTGTCGCCCTTTTTGCTTGTATCTGAAAGTTGTGATATGAAAAAAATATTGTACATTTTGTTTGTTTTTGCAATCGCCTTCAACGCCGCCGCCAATGACTGGGGCGTGGCCACCATGCCGGCGAGCGAAGTAAAACCGGGCATGACCGGCACGGCTCGCACCGTTTTCTATGGCGAACACATTGAAGAGTTTGGCGTGGAGATTATCCGGGTGATGACCGATTTCTATCCCGGCGTGGATGTCATCCTGGCGCGCCTGCTCGGCGAAAAGGCCGAGAAGAACGGCGTGGTCAGCGGCATGAGCGGCAGTCCGGTATACATCGACGGCAAGTTGGTCGGCGCCGTGGCCTACCGTTTCGGCCAGTTTATGAAGGAACCCATCGCCGGCATTATGCCCATTGAAACCATGTTCGACATCCTGGGCAAGGAAAAGCGGCGCGGCGTCGAAACGTCAAAGCGTAACGGCGCGGTTGAGGATTTCATGCACGCCGCTTTGGTGGGCGCCGACGAGGCGTTCTGGACGCGCCTGCTGCAGCCGCCCGGCCGGGAAACGGCCGCTCCCAATTTCCGGATCATTTCCAGCCCGCTGGTGTTCGCCGGCTTTCAACCGGAGCTGCTGCGACCCTACGAGTCGCTGTTCACCGGCATGGGGTTTACGCCGACGTTTTCCGGCGGCGCCGGCGGTTCAAAAACGATAAAATCTTCTTTTGAACCCGGTTCGGCGGTGTCCATCGTCTTTCTCTCCGGCGACCTGTCCATCGAAGCCACGGGCACGGTGACGGCGGTTGGCGACAACAAGCTGTTGGCCTTTGGACACCAGTTGTTTAATTTCGGTCCCATCCGCCTGCCGCTCGCCGGCGCCGAGGTGTACGCCACGCTTCCGAGCATAATGGGATCGTCCAAGATGACCACGGCCACCGCTATTGTCGGCGCGTTTGTGCAGGACAGAATGTCCGGCGCTCTCGGCGACCTCACCGTGCAGCCCAAAATGATCCCGGTGAGCCTGCAAATAGAATCGCCGTTTCACGATCGCACATCCTTTTCTTTTAATTTGGCGGACGATCCGTCGTTCAACAACTTGCTGCCTTTTTATTTGCGTATCGCCCTCATCCAGGCGATGAATGCCGCGCGTCTGGCGGGCGAGCTGAATTCTTCTTATTTGAACGGCGCCATCACCCTGGCCGACGGGCGCAAAGTGGAACTGAACGACTTTTTTACCTCGCGACAAACATTCGGTTTCCTGGCCTCGGGTCAGGATCTCGTTTCCGCCAGCGATCTGGTGACCGTGCTTTTGGGCGCGCTGATGGTCAATGATTTCGCCTCGCCCCAGGTCGCCGGTGTCGATTTAAAGGTGCGCACCGTGCCGGACGCCCATTACGCCATGGTCGAATCCGTATGGCAGGATAAAACAATCGTCAAGCCGGGCGATGATTTGACGTTGTCCGTCCGCCTGCGCGACAACAAGGGAAAATCACAAAAAATAACGCGGCAGATTCATATCCCGGAAAATATCGCCGGCAAAAGGTTGACCGTTATAGTATCCAGCGGCAGTTCGCTCTCCCGTTACGAGATGCAAGTCAACCGCGATAAATTCGTTCCCAGGAGTTTCGATCATCTGTTGAAAATCCTGGCAAAGCGGCGCAAATCGCAGAATCTGTATATTCAGGTGCGCGCCCTGGACAGCGGCCTGATCGTCGACGGCGAGGAGATGCCCGGCCTGCCGCCTTCTGTTTTGAATGTGATGAATACGCGTTCCTCCGGCGGCGTCTCCAAACGTCTGCGCGATCGCGTGATTTACGAGGCGGCCATTCCCATGCAGGATGTGATTCTGGGCGCCAAACGCTTGTCGTTGCAGATAGAGCAACCGGTCAAGGCGACAAATAATAATAAAAGCCGTAAAACGTGGTTCTATTAAAAGCCCAGGGGCGTTTTAACTTACAGGAATTGAGATGATACGAAAATATACAAGCTTTCTCTTGCTTTTATTGTCCGTTGCCGTTTTTGCATCGTCGGCGAAAACGGTGACTCATGATTCCAAAGTGGATTTTGAACTCGGCACGCTGCACAATGTCACGATTTTGCACGATGGCAAAATAACCCCATCGCCGACGATTACAAAACTGATCGATACCGGCGAGCCTTTTATCTGGTCGCTTGCCGAGGGCGCCGACGGCGCCCTGTACATCGGTACGGGCATCGAAGGGGCGCTGTTCCGGGTGACGGGCAAAGGGGATACCTCGCTCTTTTTTGACGCCCCGGAGCTGAACGTCTTTGCCATCGCCGTCGATGCCCGGAATAACGTCTACGCGGCGACATCGCCGGACGGCAAGGTTTACAAGATTGATGCGACCGGAAAAAGCAGCGTGTTTTTTGATCCCGAGGCGCACTATATCTGGGACCTGAAAATAGACGCTCGCGGCGATCTGATCGTCGCCACCGGCGAAAAGGCTTTTATCTACAAAGTCTCGCCCGATGGCAAAAGCACGGTGCTTTTTCAAGGCGAGGAAAGTCATGTGCGCACGTTGCTGCTTGCCGACGGCGTCATCTACGCCGGAACGAGCGGCAAGGGTTTCGTCTATCGTATTTCTCCCGGCAAGCCTTATGTTTTGTTCGACACGCAGATGAAAGAGGTGTTTGCCCTTGCATTGTCCCGGGATGATTTTATTTATGCCGCGGCTTCCGGGGAGGCGGCCATGCCCATGTTGCCGGGCATGACGACACAAGCGCAGAAAAAACAGCAGGAGGGAGGCGAGTCGTCGAAATCCGGCGAGCAATCCGCACTTGGGCCGCAAACGGTTTCGCCGGAGGGTTTTGCCCTGGCGGCGCGCGGCGCTCCAACCTCTCTGTTCCGCATATCGTCGGAGGGTTACGGCAAGGACTTGTGGGTCGGCGTGGATGATAAAATTCAATCCCTGCTGTCCGATGGACGCGACGGCGTTCTTGTCGGCAGCGGCAAAAACGGCAAGCTGCTGGCCATGAACTCGCGCGGCGAGTTGTCCG
>JAJRST010000396.1 GCA_024278645.1 bacterium
CGCGTCAACATCGGCGAGACGGCGGACATCCTCATTCGCCTGCTCAATCGCTGGAACGATGCGGAAAACGTTTCCCTGGAATTGACGACCACGGATCCCTTTGTGGAAATACTTCAGGATCGCGCCTTTTTCGAAACGGCGCCCGGCATTGCATCAAAAAACAATTATATCGAAAACATCAGCGAAATGTTCACTCTCAAGGTCGATTCGTCGGCTTTTCCGCACAACATGAAATTCCAACTGCACATCACGGCGGACGGCGGTTTTTCGCAGACAATCGATTTTCAGATCGCCCTGGAAGCCCGCATCCTCTTCGTCGACGACGACGACGGCGTGCGCAATGTGGAGCAGTACTATTTCGACGTTCTGGACTCACTGGGCGTGCCCTACGATGTGTGGGATTATGCATCGCAGGGTCGAGTCGGCTCGGCGCTGCGTCGCTACGATATTGTCCTGTGGAATTGCGAAAACGCGCTGCCGACATTGACCTCCAACGACCGCAACGACCTGTTGACGTTTCTCAGGTACAAGCGGCATCTCTTCATCGCCGGGCAAAACATCGGCTGGGATTTGTGTGCGCCGCAAACATCCGAGGAAGCGCAGGGTCAAAATTATTTCAATCAATACAACCATTCCGGCGGCAAGTCTAAAACATTTTATGAAAATTATTTGCACACCCAGTTTGTAAAAGACAAATCCAGTTATTCCTTCGTGCAAGGTCTGGAGGACGACCCCATCGGCGCCGGCGTCGAGTTCGCCGTGGCCGAGCCGCTGCGACAGCCGGGGGAGCAGTCACCGGATGTCATTTCGCCGGGACAAAAGGCCAAAATCATTTTCGAATACCCCAACGGCGAGGCGGCGGCCATACGCCATGAAAACAACGGCGCCAAACTGGTCAACTTTGGTTTTGGCGGCATCGAAGCCATCGCCGACGACGAGGATCGGTTCGTGGTAATGCAGCGCCTGATCAACTATTTCACCGGCATACAGCTCGCCGTTCTCGGCGTCGACAATATTGAAGAAATAACGGGCGATTTTATCGTCCGCGCCGCCGTCGCCGCGGATGAGCCGTTGCAGGGCGTGTACCTGTACTGGCGCACACTGGACGATGACCGGTTCGCTAAAATCAAAATGACGGTCGAAAACGACTCGATTTACACGGCCGCCATCCCGCGTCAGCCGTTCGGCGCGCAACTGGAGTACGGCGTGCAGGCGGTAAAAACCAGCGGCGTCTATTCGCCGATCCAAATCAATTCGTTCACTGTACAGTCCACAGCCCCGGAAGCGGCGGTCATTGATGAGAGACGAGCAAGTCTCAATCGGCGTCCTTATGTTCTCATGACCGCGCGGGATAATTCCGGCATCGACACCACCAGCGCCAGGGTTATTTTCTGGACCACAACCAGCGAAACGGACAGCATGGCGCTTGACTGTTTGGGCGATGAGTACTATTTTGGCGGTGAAATTTCCGGCGATTTTAGTTTTGGCGACACTCTTTATTACCAGTTTGTCGTCAACGACCTCTCCCCGGCCGCCGCCCGCGGCGTCTCATCGGTTTATAAAATGCTTCTCGGTCACGAAAACTTTGAATCGGGTCTCGATGACTGGGTTTTCATCGACGGCGAGTGGGGCCTGAATTCCATGCGCAGCCGCTCCGGCGATTTTTCCATACACGAAACCGGCGACAATTCGACATTGTACCCCAACAATGCCGAGTTGAGCATCACCCTGCAAAAGGGCCTCGACCTGTCGCGGGTCGGCGCAGCGACGCTGTCCCTGTGGACGATGTACGGCTTTGCCGACGGCGATAACGGCTATGTTGAAGCGAGCAACGACGGCGGCGCCACGTGGACGCCGCTGGGCCTGCCCATTACCGGCACGGCGCCCACGTTTTACAAAGCCGAATTTGCACTCGACAGTTTTACCGGGCCCGGCAACGAAAACGTGCTGCTGCGTTTCCGCCTGCTTTCCAATGAAGCCGGCGCCGGCCCCGGCTGGTATATCGACGACATCAGCATCCTGCCCATGCACACGGGCGTGATGGTCCGCGAGAGCGAGCTGCCGCGCGAGTTCCGCCTGGAGGAAAACTATCCCAATCCCTTCAACGCCGGCACCAGCATTCGCTTCGCCCTGCCCCGGGAGGCAAAGGTTGACCTGGCCATCTATAACACGCTTGGACAAAAAATTGTCAGCCTGGCAGACAGGAAAATGCCGGCAGGCGTTCACACCGTCGTCTGGAACGGTTTGGACGGCAAGGGGCAACCGGCGCCCAGCGGCTTGTATTTCTACCGCATCATCGCCGACGATTTCAGCGCCGTGAAAAAACTGACCATGATAAAGTAAACAGAGCAGATTGATGCACACCTCCCCATAAACAAAAGCGGCGAAGAAAAGTATTTTCTTCGCCGTTTTTTATAGCCGTCTTTTTTCAAAAAAATCTAATCCATATTGACGCCCACCACGATTTTCATGACTGAACGAATGGTTATATAGTCCGATTCATACACTTTGACCTTTTTACCACCGGTGCCGTGCAGGTTAACCCTGGCGACCAGCGCCAACAATTTGGGCCTGTCGGAGTTGTTGTGGAAAATTTTGATATCGTCGCCATCCATAGTTATTTTGGCGCTCACCAGGCGGCTTTCTGATGTTTGCCCGGAAACGTCAACAGAGGCCGCTGTCACCTCGATCGGCGACAACGCCAGGTACGCCTCTTCCGCCTGGGACATAACGTCGGCAAGACGAAATTCGATCGTCGCACCGGCAGGAAGATGGTTTTCAATTTCGGATTCAATGATAAACGAACGCAAGGCATTCATTTTTTTAGCGTCGAGCTGAACGGCGCCTTTGGCCAGCGGGGTCGTGTCAGCCGGGCCTTCGGGATTGATTTGCAGAAAAGTCGTATCGGGCAAAAGGGGGCTTTCATTCCAGGAAAGAACGGCCGGCGTCTCCAGCAGATAATGGGCGCGCATATAGCTCTCCGACGTAATCAAGCCTTCCATGACGCCGTCGCCGACAATGGCCGAGCCGGAAAATTGTATGTGCCGCGGCATCAGGTTTACAATGCTTAAAATCTGCTTGTTGTCCGGCGACTGAAACGGCACGGAGGTCAGGACTTCGCCATCCTCGGCGCCGGGCCGGATGGCGGCGTCGATCTCCAGCGTGGCCGAGGCGCCGTTCTTGCCAATGCCCACGAATTGGCCGCGCACTTGAATGGGCATGGCGATGGCATTGTAAAAATCGATGTTCAGGCGAGCGTCGGCCATATTCAGACCGCTAAAACGATCCATATTGTCCGGCATAGTCACATTCTGCATAATGGGAGCAATCTCGATGGCATAGTGATCAAGAGCGCCCCGAAAGCGATCCAGCACTGCATTCAACATGCTGAGACGGACCTTGATCGAATCCGTTTCCGAGAGGGTGACGATTTCATCGTCGCCGCTTTCTCCGCTTGCTTCAAACGAAAATTGCAGCACCTGCGACGCTCCGAACTGTTCGCTGAAATCGATCTTGTAATCCCGAAGGTC
>JAJRST010000397.1 GCA_024278645.1 bacterium
GGAAACCGCGCTTGGCGCATCATTGGTGTGCAACGTGGAAAAGGTCAAATGCCCGGTGTTGGCCAGGGAGACGCCGATGGCGGCGGAACGCGCATCTCGCATCTCGCCGACCATGACGATATCCGGATCATGGCGCAAGATGGCGCGCAAAGCTTCTTCGAAATTCAGTTTTTCGCTGAGGCGGATCTGCCGCGCGCCGCCGATCAAATACTCGACCGGTTCTTCTACAGTGACCACATTTTTTGTTTCATCCTTGACTGTTTGAATGGCGGCGACAAGCGTTGTGCTCTTGCCGCTCCCCGTCGGGCCTGTCAGAATAACCATGCCGTGCGGCTGCGCTATGGCCGTCCTGAAATCTTTTTCCGCCTGCTCCTGCAAGCCCAATTTGGTCAAATCGACAATGACCTTGCGATCATCCAGCACACGGATAACGATGCTTTCCAGCTTTCGCGTGAACTCTTGCGAAACAATAGGAATGACGGATACACGAAAGCGAATATAAGCGCCGTCTATGGATCGTTGAATAAAACCATCCTGGGCGCTTGAGCGGTCAAACCGGTCTACATTCATGGAACGATCTTTAACCACAGCGGAAAGCGCCTCGGGCTTTGTGGCCTCAACTTTGTGCCATAGCTGCAGCTTGCCATCAACTCGAAAATATATTTTTGACATATTGCCGGTTTGCGGCACAATATGTATGTCGCTTACCTTTTTTCGTACCGCTTCAACCAACATCCCTTCGATCAAATTGGTCAGCATACTTCGGTTGATTTCGGCGTCCAGGGAGCCTTCATCTATGGAATCGCTGGATTTACTTTCAACTTCGACTTCCAGTTGCTGCGCGGATTCTTCCACCTGTTGCAGGTATTCGTTATTTGAATAAAGCACTTTTTTAATGAGCGCGTCCACATCCTCTTCTTTAGCGTAAGCAATTTCATATTGCACCAGGTGATCGTTTTTACGAATATAGTTCTCGATCTCGCGCCGAAAAGGATTCGAGGAGACAAAAACAACGATGTTTTTGTTGCTGTCGTGCGGTTTAAAGGGCAGTACTTTAAATTCTATTAATTTTTCACGAACACTCTCGCTATATTTAAAATATAAATTTCGAATAAAAGCCAGTTGCTCCTGACTCAACTCATCGGCATTGAAGCTTATGATTCGAAAGGCATAGACTTGTGCGATGGTGCTGTACAGTTTATGACGGTCAAGATTATACTTTTTGACCAGGCGATCCAGCACTTCATGTTGCGAAACCGAGCCGTTTTCCTTGAGCAGTTCCTGCCTGACTTGTCGGAAAAGATCGTCCTTTAAAATACGCCGGAGCAAAGGCGACTGCTGTGGCGCCTGCGCGCCTCCCTGCCCGTTGCGCTTGCTTTCTTCCAATACTCCTATATGTTGATTTTCTACCATAGTAATACTCCCAACCTAATTTTGAACCAGGCTGTCCGGCGATACGAATCCGAGTTCCGACGAAATTAATGTAATGACGATGATCATGATCGTGACGACGATGGCGATGTTCAATTGAATCCAATCAACCACTCGCGTCATTTTATAGGACACCTCGCGCTCGTAGTAATCGGCCAGTTGGCGCGCGGCTTCCTTGACCGTTCCTGTCTCTTCTCCTGCGCGCAGCCGGTTTATGGCATTGATCGGAAAAGCGCCCGTGCGCACCAAAGCCTCGGTCAGCGTGGTTCCTTCGCGAAGCATCGCCGGAATAACGACCGTTTTCACCTTTTCTTCAATATAAGTGTTGCGGCAGGCTTCGGCGGCTGTTTTGATGGCGCCGATATTATCGCCGGCGCCGCTGTAAAGAGCGTTTATGACGCGGGCGAAAATTTCAACGCTCGATTTGTGCAACAGCGAGCCCACCACGGGCAAATTGATAATTTTCCGGTGAAAATAGATTCGGCCCTTGGGGGAACGTAAAAAGACGACGGCCGCAACAGTTGGGACGAGAATAGAAAGAATCACCCAGGGCAGGTTTGCAAGTAAAAAATCGCTCAAGGCCATGGAGGCCTTTGTCATCGGCGGCACGGCGATATTGTACTTTGTCAACATTTTCGTCGTCTCTGGGAAAATATACATGATATAAAACAGAAAAGTGAGTATGATAAAAAAGAGAACGATGATCGGCATGAACAGAGCATTCTTTATGCTCTTTTTGAATTCAAAGTCGCGCTCCAGATATTTTGCCGTGTTTTCATACATTTCAGCCATGTTGCCGCTTGTCGAGGCGATGGAAAGCATGGTCGTAGCAAACGGGCCGAAAATCTTGCTGTGCGGGCCATACACCTGGAGTCCCTCTTTTCCCAGTTTGATGTCCTTGTGAATTTCCTTTATCGTCTCCCGCAATTTTTTATTTTCCGTATCATTGACCAGCAGTTGCAGAATTTCATCATAGGGGAAATTTTCATGCAGCATATTGGTGCACAGGCGAATAAAGATTACGATGTCCTGAACCGGAACCTTGCCGCCCGTGGGTATCAACTTTTTACGAATGGAGATAATTTTATAGCCCATTTTCGCCAGGGCATTTTGTACATCTTGCTGTGCAAACGCCTTTTGCTCGCCGACAATCGTCTTACCATCGGCGCCCTGAACTTTGTAGATAAAGGTGGCTTTACGCTCCAGC
Organism: bacterium; assembly: GCA_024278645.1. Taxonomy (GTDB): domain Bacteria; phylum Zhuqueibacterota; class Zhuqueibacteria; order Residuimicrobiales; family Krinioviventaceae; genus JAJRST01. The sequence goes on from JAJRST010000397.1 coordinate 2,639, forward strand.
TTTGTTATTTTTATTCGCTTCTTCTTTGCAAACTCGGCGATGCGTTTCTGCGCCGTCCAGGGATTTTTACTGAAAAAGGTCCCTTCCACCGGCTTGCCGGCGATATTCAATCCTCTGTAGCGATATTCTTGCATGTCGGACCATTCTGTTTAATTCATCTCGGATTTCCACAGCAAAATCACAATTGTCGTTCAGACGTCTATTTTGCTTGCCACGACAAAACTGCTTTTACATAAAAAAAAGCATCACTTCGTTCGCAAACTCCATGATGCCCCTTTAACCATTCACTTTGAAAATAGATAACATGCACAGAATAGCAACGACCGCCATTCCGTGCATGCGCTCTTTTGCTCAGAAAGAGGTGATTATTTGCCTTTCTTCGAAGAGATTTCTGCAATTTTTGTTTGATTTGTCGTGGCATCCACTTCGATCTTGTAGGACACCTTGAGAGAAGGATCTTCAGCCAAGGCGCCTTCGATTTTTGGCGTTTTACCGGTCGTCAGAGTGTAGGTTCCATTATCGTTCGTGTATGTTTTTCCAGTCACCGCACTGCCATCCGAATTGTACCTGTATCCCAGATCCGTAAAACTTTTGAGCTTGGAAAAGTCTTTTCCACCACCGCCTAACATCTCTGGCTTGCGATAAAATTCTTCCGCTCTCGACATCATGGTCAATATGTCTTGCCGAACAGCGTCCTCATTCGCCTTCAAGGCGCCCTGGCTGAATAAATTGATTCCTACAACAATTGCCAAACCTACAATGATAGCGCCCAAAACCAGCAGTAAAAGTTGTTGTTGTCCCATATTTTGTTCCTTTCTGGTTTTTTATTACTCTTATTTGACGATTAGATTTTCTTGCATACCTCCTTCTTGTTTTTTTACCGGTTTATCAATACCTTGAAAACTCTAATCAAGGAAGCTATGCACAAAGAAGCATTTGAAGTCGATTAACGGAATGTCCGATACAAGCACCGGCCTGAATAAAGGACGGCCGCTCGAACAGATGCAAGAGAGCAAAAGAACTCGTAAAAGAATGGCTAACGCAAATTTATCAGACGAAACTGGTGCAGAAGCAAAGGTGCCGGCTTTCACTACATCCCAATCAACCCAACATGATGCGAAACTCGAAAAGCATTATCATTGGTGCAATCCCCTGGAGAAGCAGTCTATGCTCCTATGATGTCGACCCTGAAATATCGTCTCGCTTTCTCTTACATCAAAGGCTGTGCCAAAATAGATTCATGCGGAAGGAAAACACTTATTAAAAATAGCTGTAAATTAAGCACTTATACTTGCTTTGCCCCCGGCAAGCCCGGTCAAAAACCAGCTCGCAAAAGATTGTAAAATTTATGTTCAGAAATTGAGCATACTAAAAATTGATTTGTCCAATTTTCGTCATTAACAAAGAAAAGACGGCGGCTTGAGAGAGAGGGGGGGGCGGAGATCACCAAGGCAAAAAGGCGGGCATGATAAATTATTTATTGTCGCTCACTACGGCGCATGTCGCACAATCGTCATCGCCACAGGCGCCACAATCTTCATCCCCTTCTGTTTTGTGAGCTTGATGGCTTTTGTAGCGACTAAAACGCAGCGACAGGAGAAAGCCGGCCATTGCTATTGTGAACACGATGAATGTGAATAAAAATTGTTTTAGCATTTAAACCTCTTGTTGGTTATTGCACAATAAACTCTTTGAAAGTAGGCGTCATTTTTTCAATAAAGCCCTCTTTTGTTTTAATAATCATAAAAACCGTCAAATTCTGCTGCTCCGCCATCTTCATGCCCCGGTCGGCGCCAAGGACGTCCATGGCTGTTGCAAAGGCATCCGCCATCATACATGAAGGATGTATGACGGTGACGGAAGCCAGGTTATGTTGAATCGGCGCCCCCGTCCTCGGATCGATGGTATGGGAGTATCGGACGCCGTCCTTTTCAAAATAGTTCCGATAATCCCCCGATGTGGCGACGCCGACATCGGATATTTTTATCACCTTTTCTATCTCATCGTCATCCTTTGGCGACGAGATGCCGATTTTCCATTCCGTCCCTTTGACGTTTATGCCCCTGGCGTGAATTTAGCCGCCTATCTCAACGAGATAGTTTTCAAAGCCTCTTTTCCTAATATGCGCGGCCACATAATCCACGCCCCATCCCTTTGCAATGGCGGACAAGTCGCAGTACATGCCGTCAATCTTTTTCAGCAGAGCGGGGGGCTGTTCACGAACGACTATATTTTGCCAGCCGATCAGCTTTTTCCTCTGCAGAATATCTTTCCCAGCGGGCACATCCTCAAGCTTATATTCCGGTCCAAAGCCCCATAAATTCACCAA
>JAJRST010000398.1 GCA_024278645.1 bacterium
GGCGAGGATTTTGCATTTTCAACAAAACCCGGCGTGGTTGATTCCATAAATTATCGTTCGGTAAAAATGTCGTTCCATCCGAAATGGGGCGGCGCCGAGGGCTTTGTCGAGGTTACCGATTTTACAATTTCCGACGCCCCGGCCGGCGGCAAGTACGCCTGCGTCTTTATTACCACCGGTTATCCCGACAGACAAGTGTGGGATCTGTCTTTAATTGCTTATCTGGAAAAATCCTATGATGTTACCGTCATTACTGATGATAATGTAATGAACGGCGAATTTACCGTTGATGATCTCGTGCAATACGACTTTTGCTTTGTCAGCGAATCGATCAGCAACTGGAAAATCGCCAGTGCACCGCAAGCTTTTATTAAAAGAGCGCCCATCCCCTTCCTTCACTCCGAATTATGGCTCGCCGCGCCGGAGCATATAGGCCTGGTCTCGGCGGAAGGCCTTTTCGGCACCATCAGCGATTCCCTGGGCAATGGCGGCAAGGTTATGATTGTCGACGAAGAAAACCATCCCTTGTCGGCGGGATTTGAAAACGGCGCCGAGGTCGAAATTGTATCCGGCACAAACGAGGAAGATGGGCTGGGGATGCTGACGTTCTGTATCCCGGAAGTGGATGTTATTCCAATCGCCGTTTGGGTTGGCGATCCGGATTATGCCGTTGTTTTCGGTTTGGAAGCCGGCACGCCGTTATGGGATGATCTTGGCCTTGCCATCGATCCCACCATAGTGAACGAAAACCGAGTGGCGGCTGTCGGCCTCTATGCCCGCGCCAATGATTATATAACGGAAGATGGCTACAAGCTGATCGATGCCGGAATCAATTGGATTCTCGGCCTGGAGACCGGCGTGAAGCAGGTCGCCGACAACATCTCCCGACCCGAACGTGTTGAATTGTCTCAAAATTATCCGAACCCGTTTAATCCAACTACAGAGATCACATTCAACCTGGCGACATCGGGACGCGCCACGCTGACCGTGTATAATATTCTCGGCAAAGTCGTCGAGACGCTCGTTGACGAGAATATGGCGGCGGGACGACATCAAGTCCGATTCAATGCTCGTAACTTGCCATCCGGAATTTACTTTTATCAGTTACAAACCGGTGAATTTACACAGATGAAAAAAATGATGCTTATGAAATAATTTCATCAGATGTCGTACTATACTCGCTTACCAAAACATCATTGCGAGTGACAAATCCAAAAATAATTTGGATTTCATTAGAAAAGACAAGTCATTGCGAACACTCCCTGCGGCCTGCGCTTCTTATTTAAAAAGAGATTTCTTTTTCGAGATCGTTTCAGGCGTCCCGCGGGGAGTGTGGAGCAATCTGCCGGGACGAGGACTTGTTCAAAGATGTCGATCTTTTCCGGACCGCCTTTGCGATGACTTTATCTATTTAGAAGAATTTTTGACTTCTCTCGCAATGATGTTTTTTTAAATGGTCACAATTACGACTAACTCCTTTGTTCAGGTATTCCCCTCACCGGTCTTTGAGAACCAGAACAAAGAAAGGAGTTTTCTATGGATCCTGTTATCGCAAAAAAGAATAGAACAAAGAGCGTTATCTCTCTAGCAGCATTGGTTTTGGTATTGTTGTCGATGCAAAGTTTTGCGAACGCGCCGCGCCAGGTTAAGGTGAGCGCCTTGTTTGTGCCGACTCGTACGCCGTCGTCATCGATAGATGTGAAGCTAAGCCAGGTGAAGCCGCTCATTGCCGAGGCCGGCAATCAAAATTCCGACGTCGTCGTGCTGCCGGAAACGTATTTCCAGGGCCGGTCGTCGGCCGCCGGGGCGCAACAATTTGACGACAGCGTGGTCCTGGATTCCATGAAGGTGTGGGCGAAAACATACAACATCAATATCGTCTTCCAGGTGTATGAGTTGGAATTGAACCCGACCAAGTTATACAACACCGTGGTTTTTATAGACCGAAACGGCGAGTTTGTCGGCAAGTATCGCAAGGTCAACCTGGCGCCGGGAGCGGAAGTGAGACTGTTGACGCCCGGCGACTCTTACCCCGTGTTTGAAATGGATTTCGGCAAAGCGGGCGCTTTGATTTGCTGGGACGGCTGGTTCACGGATCCGTCAAAGACCCTGGTGCAAAACGGCGCCGAGATCATCCTCATCCCGACATCGGAGAACAATTACCTCAATTTGGCGACCATCACTGCCGAAAACGGCGTTCCCATCATTTATTCGGTCGATCATATCAATGACATTCCCAGCGGCGTCTGGGATCATCATGGCGATTCGGTTTATGTCAATTACGACGTCGGCCAGAATGTAGTGGCCACGGGTACGGTGACTCTGGGAAGTTACAAGAACCTCGCCCTGGGCAAGACGGTGCAGGCCCTGGCTGACGAACCGGAGCATCCCGCATCGAATGCCGTCGACGACAAGTATAGCATCGAGCGCGATGCGCCCGCGGACAGCCAGACGAGCTGGAAAGCGTCGTCGCTGCCGCAATGGATCGAGATCGACCTGGGAGACGACTATGACGTCGACCGGGTTTCCATCGCGCAGTTCAACAGCGATGATTACACCTACCGAATCGAAGGACGAGCGACGGATGGCGATTATGAGCTGCTCGGCGACCAGGTGGAAAAGATTGAATCGCATGTCGAGTGGGACATCGCCGGTTCCGAGATTCTCTCCTCGCGTTTCGAAAAGAAAAAGGTCCGCTATGTGAAATTGACCGTCGATTCCGATGTGAAAACGGACGTGACCATCAATGAAATAAAAGTATTTGGGTATTCGGAATATGTTACTAAAATAACCGGCAATAACTTTACGACCCCAAGGAATTTTGACATTTACCAGAATTATCCCAACCCGTTCAATGCGCAAACCACAATCCCGTACATGCTGTCCGAACCGGGCTATGTGAAATTGGCGGTTTATAACATGCAGGGCCGGCTTGTCCGTGAGTTGGTCGATGGCGCTGTTTCCGCGGGCGAGCACATGGCGCGCTGGGACGGCCGCGATGCTTCCGCACAATATGTGTCCAGCGGCGTTTATATTTACCGGATAGAGTTCCACGGCGCTTCCGGCATAAGAAATGTGACGGAAAAGAAAATGATCTTTTTAAAGTGATCGAAGGAAAGCACTGTTGATGAAAAAACGTTTTTTTCTCACACGAAGAAAGTTTCCGGGCAGGGCCACCTTGGGCGCCGGGTTTTTCGGCTTTGTTTTTTTCCGACCAACAAAGATGAATGCGGAAGAAGGACTGGAAATCGTGCGCACCTGCCGCAAGCGCTACGACGGCCGCATCCGCAATCCCTTCAATGAGTATGAATGCGGCCACTGGTACGCCCGCGCCATGTCCAGCTACGGTTTGATCCAGGCCCTCACCGGTATGCGCTACGATGCCGTGGACAAGACGCTGTATATCGATTCCAGAATCGGCAATGACTTTACGTGCTTCATCTCTACGGAGATCGGATTTGGGTTGGCCGGACTGCAAGCCGGCAAGCCATTTGTGCAAACGAAAATGGGAACGATCCGAATAGCGCAATGTTTTGTTTCTGGCAGGGAAATGGAAGTGAAAGTCGAATAGGACAGTGCCGCAATGGCTGCAACGCCGCTTATTCCTCTATTTTGCCGCTAAGTCCTTTATGATTGCTTTGATGTGTATTATTTATTATTTAACAATAGCCGCATTTCCATGAACAACAGATGTTCAGAACGATCGAATGTCCAAGGAATCTGACATGCATATAAAACCTCTCAGAGTATTCCTCTTTTTCGCGAGTATGGCGATTTCACTTTTTTTGTTTTGCTCGGGCGCAAAGGATGAGCAGCCGCAGATTCTCGCCCGAATTGGCGACCGGGTGATCACCGTGAATGAATTTCTCCAACGTACAGAGTTGACGCCGCGCCCTTTTTATTGCCGGGGCAATACGGAACGAGATAAAATTATTGCCTTGAACTCTCTCATTGCGGAAAAATTATTTGCCCTGCAGGAGGGGGAGGAAAGCGAATTGCTGACCAGGCCAAAGTTCCGGGCCTACATAAAGGGAAGAAAAGAACAGGCCATGCGGGAGGAGCTGTATAAAAAAATCGCCGTCGAGCCGGTGAGGCTGGACTCCGCGGA
>JAJRST010000399.1 GCA_024278645.1 bacterium
CTGGTGCTCGGCGAATTGCGCACGCCGTTCATTTTGGAGCCCTATCTGACGCTCGAAGGCCTGCGAATTATTCACAAACGAGCTGTTGCAAAAGCGTAATGTTTGGCAACAGTCCATATGTCAGATCGAACCAGGACGGAATTCATGAAAAGCTTGAAACGGTTGTGCGCAAGCATCTATCGCATGACTATTTAAGGCCCATCCCCGCGCATACGCAACAGGCGTTCGATGTCGCCGATAAAACCGTTCGGGAGCGTGGACAGTGCATCATCCTGGATTCCGGATGCGGCGCCGGCGACAGTACGATATTTTTGGCGAAACGCTTCCCGAAACATCTCATTATCGGCGTGGACAAGTCACTGGTGCGTCTGAATAAAGCGAGTCGAAAACAGGCGCCGGGAAATATGATGCTGTTGCGCGCCGACCAGTTTGACTTTTGGCGCTTGCTCGAGCGAGCCGGGTGGCCGATCGATGCTCATTATATCTTTTATCCAAACCCCTGGCCGAAAAAACAGCACCTTGGGCGTCGAATTCACGGGCATCCGGCGTTCGGCGCCCTGGTCAAGTTGGCCGAATACATTGAAGTGAGAAGCAACTGGTCGCTATATGTCGAAGAGTTTGCCCTGGCCCTGAAAATAGCCGGGCGCACGGCAGTGGTGCGGGATTTCAAGCCGGCGACGCCCGTCTCGCTGTTCGAGAAAAAGTTTTATGCCAGCGGACAATCGCTTTACAGGGTGTTTTCACATACATCGGAGACCTTTTTGTGGACTTGACAGAACTCGGTTGGGACGATTTTTTCCAGGCTCGGCTTGACAAATTTCAAGGCGAGAACTTGACCGTGGCGCGGGTTTCGTTGCAACAGAAAAAAATGTACCGCGTCGTCACCGCCCAAGGCGAATATCCGGCGGTCATTCTGGGACGTTTGCGGCACAGTGCGCAGTCGCTTGCGGACTTTCCGGCCGTCGGCGACTGGGTGCTTGTCAAGTTTAAGAATAACGGCGACATGGCGGTGATTCATCATATTCTGCCGCGCAAGACGAAAATTTCCCGCGACACCAGCACGCGAAAAGGACGACGAGTCATCGCCGACGAGCAGGTCATTGTCGCCAATGTGGATGTGATCTTTTTAGTAGCCGCCTTGAATGACGAGCTGAACTTGCGGCGCATCGAACGATATTTGACCGTTATATGGGACAGCGGCGCCTCGCCTGTTTTATTGCTCAACAAAGCCGATTTGTGCGATGATGTCGACGGCGTTCTGGATAAAGTGCGCGACATAGCCGTTGACGTGCCCGTGCATGTTTTGAGCGCCGTGAAGGGAGAGGGCATCGACGAGCTTCGCCCATACCTGCAAAGGGGAAAAACCATCGCCCTGCTCGGTTCTTCCGGCGTCGGTAAAACGACAATTATCAATAAAATCGTCGGCAAGGACCTGCTTAAGGTTGCCGATATCGGCGATTTTAAAGATAAGGGGCGGCACACGACGACTTTTCGAAGTCTTGTCGTTTTGCCGGAGGGCGGCATCCTGGTGGACAATCCCGGCCTGCGGGCGATTCAGTTTTGGGATGGCGAGGTCGGTTTGAAAAAATCCTTTCAGGACATCGAGGAGATCGGCCGAAACTGTCGTTTCAATGATTGCCGGCATGACGACGAGCCCGGATGCGCCGTGCGCGAGGCAGTGCAGAGCGGCGAGATTTCCCTGGATCGCTATAACAGCTTTTTGAAACTGCATAAAGAGCTGGAACACCGAGCGCGTAAAGAAAATTGGGCCACGCGTCAAAATACGAAAAAACGCTGGAAGACGGGTTCCAAAGATATGCGGCAAATAAAAAAACTGCGAGGAGATTTGGACGAATGATCGAATGTTATGCCCTGGCCGGACGCTCTTGCGTGGCTGTGTATGCTGCTTTGATGATTCTCATGGTCGTCGCCGGCGGTCGCGCCGCCGTGGACAGCTATTATGAAATGTGCGACGCTTCCGCCGCCATTGCCGTCGACGATTCACATTTTATCGTCGCCAACGATGAGGATAATATCCTGAGAATCTATAATGTGAACAAAGCGCAGCCGGTGCGCGCTTTTGATCTGTCAGGATTTCTGAAAATTGCTTATGACGATAAAAGCCCGGAATCCGACATCGAGGGCGCCGCCCGAATCGGCGAATATTACTTTTTTATCACTTCGCATGGGCGGGATAAAAAAGGGCGGCTGCGCAGAAACCGGCACCGGTTTTTTGCCGTGAAAATAGACGACCGGCTCAATGTCATGCCCGTCGGCGCGCCGTACCGCGGCCTGTTGGACAATTTGGCGAGAACCAGGGCCATGCAAAAGCTTTCGCTTTACGACGCCTATCTTCCCAACGATAAAAAACGGGAAAAACTGGCGCCAAAAAAGAACGGCGTCAATATCGAGGGACTGGCGGCCATTCCCGGTACGGAAAAACTGATCATCGGTTTTCGCAATCCGATTCCGCATGGAAAAGCGATTCTGGTGGTGCTGGAAAATCCCCTGCCGGTTGTGTTGCACGGCGCCGATCCCGAATTTGGCCAAACAGCGCTCCTTGACCTGGGCGAAAGAGGCATACGGGACATTGTCTTTCATGCAAAGTTGCAAAAATATGTGATTATCGGCGGGGCGCCGGACGGAAAAAAACGATCGCGGCTTTTCCTGTGGTCCGGGTTTGAACAGGAGCAACCGCGTGTGGCGGCGAATGTGAATTTTAAACAGCAGAAAGACTTTAATCCCGAGGCGTTAATCGTTTATGACGACCATTCCGCCGTTCAGGTGCTGAGCGACGATGGAACCCTGCGCCTTGACGACGGGGCGGGAGGGGTGTGCGTTTGCAAAGAGCTGCAGGATGCACGCCTGAAGAAGTATCGGTCTCTATGGATCGAGAATTCAGCGCTCGTGCCGGAAAAATAAAAGCTGCGCCGCATACGCGTGCATTAAACGGGGCGCAAAGCAAGTTAAAATGCCTAAAAAAAATCTTGCATTACTATAGTGAAATTACTATATTTGTAAACCTTTTTAGGCGGGAGTAGTTCAGTGGTAGAACACAACCTTGCCAAGGTTGGGGTCGCGAGTTCAAATCTCGTCTCCCGCTCTGATTTTGGCGGCGTGGCCAAGTGGCTAAGGCGGAGGTCTGCAAAACCTCTATTCATCGGTTCGATTCCGATCGCCGCCTCAACAAGCTGAGCTTGGCCGGGGTGGCGAAATTGGTAGACGCAAGGGACTTAAAATCCCTCGGGCCTTTAGGTCCGTGCCGGTTCGATTCCGGCCCTCGGCACGACGGGCCAAGAGGCTCAGGTCAAAATAGCAGCGTGACCAGGAAGGTGCGCTTTTTTTATGAACTTTTGGGCGGTTAGCTCAGTTGGTTAGAGTACTTGCTTGACATGCAAGGGGTCACTGGTTCAAATCCAGTACCGCCCACTGTTTTAAATTTACGTGTCAGTAAAAGCCGCCTCACGAAGGCGGTTTTTAGTTTGTATGTCACGTTCGCGTGGAAAGGAAACCGAGTGGCGGAATTACAGATAACATTCCCGGATGGCAGAGTGCAGAATTATCCACAGGGAACAACGGCTCTCGACATTCTCAAGGAAATCGGCGGACGGCTCAAAAAAGAAGCCCTGGCCGTTAAAATAAACGATCACTTGTACGATTTATCGCAGCCTTTGACCGAGGGCGGCACGATCGAATTCATCACTTTTGACAGCAAAGAGGGCAAGGAAATCTTTTGGCACAGCTCCGCTCATATCATGGCGCATGCGGTCAAAGAGGTTTTCCCGCAGGCAAAATTCGCTTTCGGCCCGCCCGTTGAAGAGGGCTTTTATTACGACATCGGGCTTGAACAGAGCATCACCCCGGACGATCTGGAAAAAATAGAAGCTAAAATGCTGGAGATCGTAAAGTCCGGACGGCCGTTTGAAAGGATGGAACTCTCCGTCGACGAGGCGTTAAAGCTTTTTAAAGAGCGCAACGAAGATTTTAAAGTGGAACAGATTGAACGTCTGGGCGAACCGCCGAGCGTTTACAAAGAAGGCGGCTTTATCGACTTGTGCCGCGGACCGCATCTGCCGTCGACCGCTTTTGTGAAATATTTCAAGCTGTTAAGCATTGCCGGCGCTTATTGGCTGGGCGACGAAAAGAATCCCATGCTGCAGCGCATTTACGGCATTTCGTTTCCCAAAAAGCAAAAGCTGGAAGACTATTTACACCGCCTCGAAGAGGCGAAAAAACGCGACCACCGTCGACTTGGCAGGGAACTCGACCTTTTTAGTATACAGGAAGAGACCGGCCCCGGCCTGGTTCTTTGGCATCCCAAGGGCGCCTTTATCCGCCACAAGATCGAAGAATTCTGGAAGGAACGGCACCTGGCCGACGGCTATGATTTTGTCAACTCGCCGCACATTGCGCGCAAGAGCTTATGGAACACCAGCGGCCATCTGGATTTCTTTAGCGAAAATATGTATTCACCGATGGAAGTGGACGAGCAGGAATATCTCGTCAAACCGATGAATTGTCCGTTCCATTTGTTGATCTATAAAAGCAAGACGAGAAGCTATCGCGATTTGCCCTATCGATGGGCCGAATTGGGCACCGTTTATCGTTACGAGCGCTCCGGCGTGCTGCACGGTCTCATGCGCGTGCGCGGCTTTACCCAGGATGATGCGCACATTTTTTGTCGCCCGGATCAGCTTGATGACGAGGTGATGCGGCTCATCGAGTTTTCGACCGGCATGCTCAGCGCCTTTGGTTTTGACGACATCGACGTCTACCTTTCCACGCGCCCGGAAAAATATGTCGGCGCCCTGGAAAACTGGGAGCGGGCGACGGAAGCGCTCCGGAACGGCCTCGAAAAAGCAGGGGTCGCATACGAAATCGATCCCGGCGAAGGCGGTTTTTACGGGCCGAAAATTGACATCAAGATTCGCGATTCCATCGGCCGGTCGTGGCAGTGCTCGACCATTCAGGTGGATTTCAATGAACCGGAGCGGTTCGACATTTCCTATATCGGCCGGGACGGCGAAAAACATCAACCGATCATGATTCATCGCGCATTGCTGGGCTCTCTCGAACGTTTTTTCGGCGTGTTGATTGAGCATTACGCCGGCGCCTTTCCCGTGTGGTTGGCCCCGGTTCAGGTGCATGTCATCCCGATTACAGACAAGCAACACGAGCACGCGCATCACGTTCATGAGAAGCTCGTGCAAAATAATATTCGCTCTGTCCTGGATGATCGGAGCGAAAAAGTTGGTTACAAGATTCGTGAGGCGGAGACGCAAAAGATCCCTTACATGCTGATTCTCGGAGACAAGGAAATCGAGTCCAATACGGTATCCGTTCGAAAACGGCGCGAAGGGGATCAGGGATCGTTCGAATTGAGTGCGTTCATTCAAATGATCCGGGATAAGGCGAATGAAAAATCCTTATCATAAATGTTCTATTCATATTTATCCGGAGGTTGGCAATTAAGAAAAAAAATGTTCGCATCAATGATAAAATTGATGCCCCGTCAGTGCGGCTGATTGATGCAGAAGGCGAGCAGGTCGGCGTCATTCCCACGTCGGAAGCTTTGCAACGCGCCGAGGAAAGTGGTTTGGATCTGGTGGAGGTTTCGCCCAACGCCAAGCCGCCTGTGTGCAAAATTATGGATTTTGGCAAATTTAAATACGAACTTGCCAAAAAAGAAAAAGAGAACCGCAAAAAGCAGCATGTGGTCATTACCAAGGAGATACGATTTCGGCCAAAAACGGATGAGCATGATTTTGAATTCAAAGTGAGGCATGCACGCAAGTTTCTCGAGAATGGTCATCGTGTCAAAGCGACTGTTATGTTCCGGGGACGGGAGAACGCACATCGGGAATACGGACAACGGGTTTTGGACAGATTTAAAAAGGCCCTGGAGGATATTTCAAAAATAGAAACGGATACCAAACTTGAAGGCAGTCAACTGGTGCTGTATATTACCAGGAAATAACTCACAAATGAGGTGATTGAAAAATGCCCAAAATGAAGTCAAACCGCGCCTCGGCGAAACGGTTTCGCACCACGGGGAGCGGTAAAATACGCAGGAACAAGGCTTACGCCAGTCATATTTTGACGAAAAAGTCGCAAAAAAGAAAACGCAATTTGCGCAAGTCCGGCCTGGTGTCGGCGGCTGATGAAAAGCGCGTTCGTCAGCTCATCACTCGTTAGTTTGCAAATAAAAGTCGTAACGGAGGAAATATGCCCAGATCAAGTTCGTCGGCGCCGACACGACGTCGTCGGAATAAATATTTAAAAGCCGCAAAAGGCTACTATGGCGGCAAGCATCGTTTGTTCAAATCCGCAAAAGAGCAGGTTGAAAAGGGTATGCTTTACGCTTATCGAGACCGTCGTGTTCGTCGACGTGAATTTCGCCGTTTGTGGATTACCCGCATTAATGCCGCCGCGAGAATGTTCGATATGTCCTATTCTCAGTTAATAGACGGTATGAACAAGAAGGGTCTTGAAATCAACCGCAAAATGCTCGCCGACTTGGCGGTAAGAGATATTCAGGCTTTTGAAGAAATTGTCAAAACAGTTAAAGCTTGATTGCCAATTCAATGACGGCATAACTGAAAAACGGTTGTCATTCAATTTTTGCAAGACGAAGAGACTGTGTCGTATGCCTTGTTGAAAGGCGTTAATCAGTCTCTTTTATTTTTTTATGCGAATTTCAAATCATGGATAAATACTTGTAAATTATAGATTTTCATTGACTTTTTCAGGAAAACGGCGTACGTTAAAATGGCTGATGATTATTTATTAGACGTTCTTGAACAACGTGTCTATTTTGCATTGAAAAAAATTGCGGATCAGCAAAACAGGATAAACACGCTTGCTCATGAAAAAAAAGAACTCGAACAGTCTCTCTCGATGCATAAAATTGAAATAGATCGCTTAAAGAGAGAGTTACAAAAAGCTGAAAGCAGTACGGATGCTGCTGTGGTCTTGCGATACCAGTAGCGGGAAGCAAAGCTGAAAACCCGCCTTGAGGAACTGCTGAACAAGATCGACAAGGCAGGAATATTGGAATAGACTGCACGGCATGAAAAGACATCGAAAGCACGTTTTAAATTCTCGCAATGTCAAGTTTGCATGGAAA
>JAJRST010000400.1 GCA_024278645.1 bacterium
AGGACGTTGATTAATCGTGAATATGAGCCGGGGCGATACGATGTTGCTTTTGACGCCGACCGCCTCGCTTCCGGCCTCTATTTTTACCGCATCCGCATGGGCGATTTTCAGCAGACGCGCAAGATGCTGCTGGTGCGGTGAGCGGGGCCTGGTGGTTGCGGGCATGAGGCGCCGCCTTTGCTCTCGATGACCACTTTTCACTATTTCCTTTCCTACCTTCTATTTCACCTTGTCCCCGGGGTTCTGCCCGGGGACAAGGTTCCGGATGTTAAATATGCTTGCGATATACTCGATAAATTCTCTATATTCTCACATGGAAAGCAGGGTGCAAAGTGGAATCGATGATGTAACGCCTCGCAGAGAACGAATGAAGCATGGGTCCGAAAATGAAAAAAGACATAGTATCCACTGACGATGCAAAAATCCTGGAAGCATTCGACTATAAACAGGAACTGAAGCGCAGCCTCAAATTATTCAGCTCTTTTGCCGTCGCCTTTTCCTTTATTTCCATCACCACCGGCATTTTCACCAATTACCGGTTCGTCATCGAAACCGGCGGGCCGGCGGGAATATGGTCGTGGATCATTCCCGTAGCCGGGCAGTTGCTGGTGGCGTTGATTTTCGCCGAACTCGCCGGCATCATTCCGGTGAGCGGCTATTCCTACCAGTGGATCAGGAGATTGTCCACCCCTTTTGTGAGCTGGATGGCCGGGTGGATTTCCTTTTGTTTTCTCATTCTGGTCATTCCGGCGGTGGATTGGGGGCTGGCGCCGGTTTTGGCCGGGCTGCTGAATATCCCCGTTTCGGATCACAATATCATGATGATCGTCATGGGCGCCATCGTGGTGCAGGTTACGCTGAACATCATCGGCGTCAAGCTGGCGGCCATCATCAACGACGGCGCCGTGTTTACGGAGACGATCGGCATCATCGGCTTGACGATTTTTTTGTTCATCACGGCGATCAAAAACGACGCAGACCCCGCCATCCTCTTCCACACCGGCCATGCCGCCAAAGGCGCTTCCTATCTCGCCCCTTTCATCATGAGCATGCTGATGGGTTCTTTCACGCTTGTGGGATTTGAGGCTTCGGCGAATTTGAGCGAGGAAACCGTGAACGCGCACAGGACGGTTCCCAAAGCCGTCATTTCATCGGTGGCGGTGAGCGGCGTTTTCGGCATGATCTTTTTGGTCGCGGCGACCCTGGCCATCCCGAATCTTGACGCAGTGCTGGGTTCGAATAATCCGCTGCCATTCATCATTGAGACGACTCTTGGAAGCGTCCTCGGCAAATTGTTTCTGGTGCTGGTTTCCATTTCCATTTTTGCCTGCGGTCTGGTCATCACCACTTCCGCGGGACGCCTGATCTACGCCATGTCGCGAGACGACGCCTTTTTCTTCAGTCGCTATTTTAAAAAAATCTCTCCCCGGACGCAGTCGCCGGTGGCCGCGACGCTGCTCATTTTGGTGCTCAGTCTGATCTCCACCTTTTTCGCCGACTCGCTCACTTTGCTCGTCGGCGCCACCTCCGTCCTGCCGGCGCTCATTTATCTCATCACCGTCGTCGCTTATGGTCTGAATCGAAAGAATGTGGAATTTCGGCCGGACAATTTCACCCTGGGCAAATTTGCAAAACCGGTCTTTTCCATGGCCGCCATCTGGCTTGTTGTGGAAATCGGCATTCTTACCATCCCCAAGGATTTTCACGGCACCACCATCGTTTCAGGCTTGCTGCTTATCCTGGGCGTGGTCTGCTACTTTATGTTTTTCAGGAGAAAAGTTTCGAGGAACGAACCTTTCAAAGACGTTTAGCGTGGTCATTATATGACAAAGCAATATTACCTCGGCATCGACCAGGGAACCACCGGGACGACGGCGCTGATATTTGATCAACAATGGGACGTCTGCGGCAAGGGTTATGCGGAGCACAGGCAATATTACCCAAGACCGGGATGGGTCGAGCACGACCCTATGGAAATCTGGCGCAAAACCAAAGAGGCCGTGGCCATAGCCCTGAAAAGCGTCGGCATCAAGGCGTCGGATGTGCGCGGCGTGGGCCTGGACAACCAGGGCGAAACCTGCATGGCCTGGGACAGAAACACCGGCCTTCCCGTTTACAATGCCATTGTCTGGCAGGATCGAAGAACCGCCCGTCTGGCGGATGAGCTGAGAAAAGCATGGGGCGACCTCATTACACGGAAAACCGGCGTTCCGGTGGACGCCTATTTTTCCGCCCTGAAAATAAAGTGGCTTTTGGACAACGTTGAAAACGCCAGAAAAAAAGCGGACAACGGAGAACTGTTGGTCGGAACCCTGGATACGTGGCTGCTGTGGAAAATGACCGCCGGCGAGTTGTTCATCACCGATCCCTCGACCGCCTCCAGAACCATGCTGTTCAATCTTGACGCCCGTCAATGGGACGACGAGATTCTGGATATCATCGGCATCCCGGGGACGATTCTGCCGGAGATTCACGAGAGCGTCGAGCTTTATGGCCATACCGATGCCGCAGAATTTTTCGGCGCCAAAGTGCCAATCGCCGGCAGCGTCGTCGACCAGGCGGCGGCGCTC
>JAJRST010000401.1 GCA_024278645.1 bacterium
ACGGCCCGATATGCTCCTTGAGTATGTATCGCCACAAAATAAACATAGAAAAGTCTTTTAAATGAGAATAGATTGAAACTTTGGTTGCACTAAAGCTTTCAATAACATGGCATTTGATTTGAATGTCAAAGTTATTGATTTTGAAAACAGCGTTCTTTTACAATAAAATTGGAACTTTTGAAAGACGCAAAGCGATAAAATATAAAAATTTGCAGCAGCACATCCAATGGCTTTTTTTCAAAATGGCGGCCAAGGGGATAATTATATGTTGAATTTTACTTTGTTTTTTATAAATTTAACTTTTTGATCTTTTTACCCCTGACATGGCCTCGGCGATCATTCGGCTCTGTGTAAAACTCGCCACAAGGAGAAGATTTTATGCACAGAACAAAAAAATGGGGACCATGCGCCTCTAAACAGAATAACTGCTATGCACACATCGCTCTCAAACGTCGGAGGAGCCTATAGAGACTTTGAGTGTTACTGTCTAAATAATTACACATCATAAAAGAATCGATCTCTATTGCTGCGGAATTTAAAATTAAAGTCTTGATGGCTCTCATTTCCAAAAAACATACACTATTGCCTTTCTTTGTGTGGACCGTTGCGTTGACTGTGCTGTGCCTTCCCTCTTTGTTTGCACAACAGGGAACGAATACGCGCGTCAATCCTGCTATCGGCATGCACTATTATAATGCTTACGGCGGCGATCCGCTGGTGAGCATTTCGGACGCCGGGAAATTTCTGGGTTTGTATATGGGCGGCTCGCGCTCGCCCTTTATCAAACCCCGCGTCCCGTCCCTGAAACGTGAAGTGAAAATTGACTCTACCGGCAAAAATATTACTTTTTCCGAAAAGGTGGGCGGGATTGATTTTCGCATCCCGCGTATGATGCCTTTGTTCAACTATGTGGAAATGAGGCGGCGGGATTATATGCGCGAAAAGTTTGTGCAAACTACGGTGAGCCGCCTCGGCGAGACATACGGGCGCAGCGCCGGCGGCGGCGCGATCCGCATTGACATTCCTGTAGAGATTAAAAGCAAAGCGTTTCAAAAGATATTTGGCGGCGGCACCGTAGGGCTTGACGTCACCGGTGAAATCACCATCAAGGGCGGATTTCGAAACGAGGAACGCAGCCAGGTAAAGACCGCGCTCAACCGGGGGTCGAACAACACCTTTAAAATGGAGCAGACGCAGCGCTTTAACGTCTCCGGCCACGTGGGCGAAAAGGTGACCATCCGTGTGGATCAGGACTCGGAGCGTACGTTTGATTTCGAGAACAACATCAAGCTGGAATACAAGGGCTACGAAGACGAAATTATTCAAACCATCGAGGCGGGCAACATCTCGCTTGCTCTGCCGGGCACGCGGTTCGTCACTTCCGGCGTAAAAAGCGCCGGCCTGTTCGGCATAAAAACGTCGGCGCAGATCGGCAATTTAAAACTGGTGGCCGTGGCCAGCCAGGAAAAGGGCGAAAAGAAAAAGCTTTCGCTCAAAGGCGGCGCCTCGGACGAAACCAAAAAGCTGGATATCACCCGCTATAAACGCGGCACTTACTTTTTTCTCGATACGCCCTATCGGAATATTTATGAGAGCCGGGATGAAAACGGCGCCGCCTATTATAATCCTGACAGAGTTGTCACCAGGATCGAAGTCTACAAGTCGGCGCCGAACTACCAGCAGCAGTATCCCGAATCCATTCGCGGCTTTGCTTTTGTGCCGGATCCGGCGGATACCAATATTTTCGAAATTACCCCCCCGGACACCAATTTGATCGACGGCGTCACGCTGTATCGCGGCAACTTTTTGCGTCTTGAAAAAGACCAGTATTATTTTGACGACCGCATGGGCTACATTCGCATGAACACGCCGCTGCAGGACGGCGAAGTGCTGGCCGTGGCTTATCAAGACAGCACCGGTCGAATACGCGGCGACATTGAATATGATGTCGCTTCGGGACAGCCGATTTACCTGCGCTTATTGAAAACAAAAGAACCGCGTCCCACGGACCCGACCTGGCCCCTGGAGTGGAAAAATGTCTATGCCCTGGGCGGCCGCAACATTTCGGAAGACGGTTTCGAGTTTCGAATTTTTTACAAGCCGCCGTCCGGCGATCCGCAGGAAACGGTGACCGACTCGCAGGGAAACAAGATAACCTGGCTGCAGGCTTTCGGCTTTGATAAAAAGAACCAGAGCGGCGAGAACAAACCGGATAATATCGTTGACAACAACCCCTTGCTGATTAACCGTGCCCTGGGCGAAGTCTATTTCCCGCAGTTGCGCCCGTTCGATCCCAAGGACCCCTACTTGCGGGCGCTTTTGGAATCGAACGACCCAAAGGAAAACAAGCTGGCGCCGGCGATTTACGACACCACGGTGCAAAGCGTCAAGGACAAGCAGGCAAAGTTTTATATCGAAGTAAAGTCGCAGAACAAGAGCGCCGAGTACAGCCTGGGCATGAACGTGATCGAAGGCTCGGAAGAAGTGACCCTCAACGGACGCACGCTGACGCGCGGCGTCGATTACACCATCGACTATATGTTCGGCCGCCTGGTCATCCTCAACGAGCAGGCGCTCGCCGCCAACGCCAACCTGGACATCAGCTACGAAAGCAACCAACTTTTCCAGATCGACAAAAAGACGGTGATGGGCCTGCGCGCCGAATATGGCTTGTGGGACGACAGCTTTATTGGCGCCACGTTCATGTATTTGAACGAGACGACGCTGGATCAAAAAATCCGCGTCGGCAAGGGGCCTATGCGCAATATGATCTGGGATGTCAATACGGCGTTGACGATAAAGCCCTTTTTTCTCACCAAAATGGCCAACTTTTTGCCGTTCGTCGACACGCGTCAGCCGACCACTATAAAATTTGAAGGTGAAATTGCGCAGATTCTTCCCAATCCCAACACACAGAATAATCCGCAAACCAATGACAATGACGGCGTCGCTTATATTGACGATTTTGAAGCTTCCAAGCGCGTGACGCCGCTGCCGATTGTTCGACGAGGATGGAATTACTGCTCGCCGCCGCTGGCGCACTACCCCAATAAGAACTTTAGCGATCTTTCCGATCGCGGTCACATGATCTACTATAACCCCTACGGGCAATATCTCATCAAATATATTTGGCCGAACAAAGATATCAACGCCAATGTGGCGCAAACGACCAATATCCTCATTATGGAGTTCAAGCCTTCCGAGGAATCGGGTCGCCCCGAGGATTCATGGTACGGCATCCAGCGCAGCCTGTCTTCCGGCTACAGCAACCAGACCGAGGCGAAATATCTTGAAATATGGGTGCATAACAACGCCAACACCACGGCGACGATGCACATCGACCTCGGTCAGATATCGGAAGATATTATCCCGAACAGAAATCTTGATACCGAAGACAAGCTTACGAATGGCCTGCGCAACGGTTTGCTGGACGAGGGCGAGGACATCGGACTGGACGGCATGTCCAACAACGATCCGGTCGCCAAAGCCGCGGGCGGCGATTTCTGGGACCTGAACCGCAACGGGCAAAAGGACCCCGGCGAGCCGTTCAGCTTTGACGACTGGGCCTACAACCCGACAAAGCAGGATGCCGAGGGCAATATTGATTATTCTCAAGTCAACGGCACGGAAGGCAACGAAAACGATTCCGGCGGCCGCGTGCCGGACACCGAGGATATGAACGGCAACGGCGATGTGGACCTGCGCAATGACTATTTTCATTACGCCGTCAACCTGAATCACAATCATCCCGACTATGAAAAATATGTCATCGGCGAGAGCATCGATCTCGAGACCGGAGACGATTACGGCTGGCGCCTGTACCAGATTCCGCTGAACGAGTTTGTCGAGAAGATCGGCAGCCCGGATTTATCGCTTGTCGAATATGTGCGCATCTGGTTTGACGGCTTTGAACCCTTGCCGGCGGGTCAGGATCATCACACGGTGTCCATTGCCGAGATCAATCTCGTCGGCAGCGACTGGAAAGAGCAGGGCGTCGCCTCCGAGGACAGGCCGGATGATTATGAAAAAGATGAAGAAACCTTTGTGCTCTCCGTCGTCAATACGCATGACAATCCTACCTACACGCCGCCGCCCGGCGTTGAGGGCCAGGTGGACAGGATTACGCGGGTCATCGCCAAAGAGCAGGCGCTGGTGCTGCGTTTCACCAACCTGATGCCCGGGTACAACGCCAAAGCGGAAAAGACTTTTTACGATCCGCAAGACTATATTTATTATAACACGCTGAAAATGTTCGTCTACGGCGAGGATCCGAGCGCGACGCATATCAGCGAAGACAGCAGCAGCATAGAAATGTTCTTTCGTTTTGGCGCCGATGAGAACAACTATTACGAAATCCGGCAGCCGGTTTTCCAGGGCTGGCATAAGAACAGCATCGAGATCGATTTGGTCCAGATGGCGCAAATGAAGGAGACGGTAACCGCAGTCTATGACTCGTTGTCCGGCTCGGAAATCTACACGCAAAGGCAGCCGGATGGCAAGAAGTGGATTGTGCGCGGCAAGCCGGCATTGCGAAATATTCGAATTCTTCAGGCCGGCGTCGTCAACCTGGATCCGCTGCAGCCGTTTACGGGAGAGGTGTGGCTGAACGAGTTGCGCCTGTCCAATGTGAAAAAAGACAAGGGCATTGCCATGCGCGCGCGTCTGGATTTTGCCTGGGCCGATCTTATGCGATTCAACGGCGAGATCAACCAAAAGGACGCCGACTTTCATAATGTGGGACAGCGCTTTGGCACGGGCAATAACCAATTCAGCGGTCAGTTTGGCGCCAACGTCTCCCTGGACAAGTTTTTGCCCTCGAAACTGGGGTTGTCCATTCCTGTCTCGTTCAGCTACTCCAAAAGCGAGTCGACGCCTAAATACATGCCGGGATCGGATATTGAAGTGACGGACGCCCTGCCGGATTCGACGCTTGAGCAGATACGGGATTTTAAGGAAAAACGCGGTATGAGCGTTTCCCTGGGCTTTAACTCAAAGTCGCAGAATTTTCTGGTCAAGAATGTTTTGCGGCCCTTTAAAGCCAGCTACAGCCGCAACGAGGGAAAAGGCAGCAGTTCGCGTATTGAAGATTACTGGAACAAGTCCGAATCGGGCAGCGCCAGTTGGGGCATTGTTTTTGGCCGTAACAACTTTATTCGCCCGTTCAAGTTTTTGGGCGAGTCCAAGTTTGTCGCCAAGCTGTCGGACATGAAGCTTTATTACACGCCGCAAAGTTTTACCGCAAAGATTGCCGGATCGCGCAGCGCCAGCTCGTCCTTGACGCGCAGCGGCGTTCTCTCCGAAAACAGCACCTTCAAAATCACCCGCGGGCTTTCGGGAAATATGAAATTCATCGAAAGTCTGTCGTTGGATATGAGCCGCAATTATACCAATGATTTGCGAGATATTCCGGACAGTACATTGCTGGAATCGCTAAAAGCCGGAGATTTTGGTTTGTTGACAAATGTCGACCAAAATACGAGCCTCAAGTTCAACCCGAAAATATTTTCATGGTTTACCACCAACTTTAATTACAACGTTAATTTTCGCTATGCGTAC
>JAJRST010000402.1 GCA_024278645.1 bacterium
GTCGCTTTGCTCTCGGAAATATCGACAAAGAGCCAAGTAAAAACAGTCAATGTAAAAATAATTATCCTCAAAAGACCTCAAAAATAAAATGAGCAGCGCGGGCCGGAGATTAAAAACAATGCCCGGCAAAGGCATCATTCCTGAATTTCAAGGCCGCTTTTCCGTCCAGGTGACTTTCGGCCAAATCGTTTATTGAGGCTCAAATTTAGCATTTTCCTTCAATATTCAAACAAATACCTTTCGCCGACATATATTTTTTGCTTGTTTTGAAATGTTTTTCTTTATGAATTGGTTATCCATGTATTATTCAAACATGGAGCGTAAAATGTCCAAGCTTGCATTGTGCATCGCAACCGTTCTCTTTATTAATGTTCATCTTTTCGGAATTGAAAAGGACAGACCCAAGGTCGGCCTTATCCTTGCCGGCGGAGGCGCCAAAGGTTTTGCGCACATTGGCGTGCTTAAAGTCCTGGAGCAAGAAAATATACCGATCGATTACATTGTCGGCACCAGCATGGGCAGCATTATCGGCGCTTTTTACGCCGTAGGCTTCAGCCCCGATTCCATCGAAGCCATTTCACGCCGCCAGGATTGGCAGTTCATGCTTTCCGACAATATCAAACGCGAATATCTTTCGTTTTTTGATAAAAGCGAGATCGACCGATACGTTGTTTCATTTCCTCTTTTCGAGGAAGAAAAGCTGTTTTTCGTGCCCGGCGGCATTGTGCAGGGGCAAAACAGCATCGCGATGTTCACCAGGCTGATGCGCGACTATCACAACACGACGCGGTTTGACTCCCTTCCCATCCCTTTTGCCTGCGTGGACTCCGACCTGGAAACCGGCGATGAATATATTCTCGATCACGGATATCTACCGGAAGCTGTTTCCGCAAGCATGGCCATCCCCACTATTTTTGCGCCTTTGCATATTGACGGCAAAATTCTCGTCGACGGCGGCATCACCAATAACTTTCCCGTGGATGTGGCAAGGAGCATGGGAGCGGACATCCTCATTGGCGTCGACCTCGACACCGGCCTGCTCAAAGGCGCGGAACTAGAGTCGATCGGCGGCGTCATCAGTCAATTGATCTCATTTATGGGGTACGACAAACGCAATGAAAACAGAAAGCTTTTGGATATTCTCATCAAACCTGATTTAAGCGGTTACGGCACCTCCAGTTTTTACAGCGAAGCTGTTGATTCATTGGTGCAAAGGGGCTATGCCGCCGCCGACAGCATGAGATTGCGTTTCGCGCAAGTGCGAAAGAGATTAAACTATCCCGACACAAGAAACAGCGCTAAAAAGAGACCGACGCGGCAACAAAGTTATTTCATCAAGGACATCAAGATCGAGGGCGTCGAACAATCCGGCCACGATTATATCCTGACAAAATTTCACTACAAGACGCCGAACAGGCTGACGATTGATGAAATTGAGGACGGCGTGAATCGGGTTTTTGGCACGCGCAATTTTGCCAAGGTTTATTACAGACTTGTCGGGGATGAAGAGACAACCCTGATTCTTTATGTGAAAGATAAATCCATCAGCAATTTGAACGCCGGTTTCAATTATAACACCAATGATAAAGCATCCATTTTGTTGAACGCTACATTGAGCAATCGCAAGGCCGACGGGGCCAGGTGGTCGATCGACGCTGTACTCTCGGCCAATCCGCAGTTTCATTCTTCGTTGCAATTCAAAAAAAGTTTCCTGCCGGAGATCGGTTTGGATATCCTGTATAAAGAATTTCGCATTGACGTTTATGAACAGGGCGCCAAAACAATCACCTCCGATATGAAGCATGGCGCCGGCGAACTTTATCTTTTCGGCGTGGTAAAGAACAATCTCATGCTCGGCGCCGGTTTACGCAGCGAAAAATTTTGGGGCGAGCCTTTATTTGCGCCAAACCTCGAACAATCAAACGTGCGTGTCAGCAATACAGTTTACAGCATGTATGGCTTGCTGCGATTCGACAACTTTGACAATCTCTACTTTCCCACAAGCGGCTTTAAGATAGAAAGCGAAGTGAATATCGGCTATGAAGATCCGCTAAATGCGCAAATTTTGGAGGCCATCTATTCCGCTTATGTCAAGGCGCAGTGGGCGCGCTCGATTGGGAACAAGGTTTGCCTGTTGCCCGCCGTTTACAGTCGTTTGATTTTCAGCGAAAAATATCCCGACATAAAAACGACCTTGATTGGCGGAACGCATCACTCGCCCTATTTTCGCGAATCTTTGCCCTTTATCGGCGTCAGGAGGATTGTTCCTGTGCAGCGTTATTCGGTCATCGGCAGGCTCGATCTCCGGATCAATTTCGCCAAAAAACACTACCTGACTTTTATCGGCAATCTCGCTTTACACGCCGAGACTCTTGATGCAACGAGCAAAGTAAGTCAAATTTTGGGCGGCGGCATCGCCTACACTTATGACAGCAGGGTCGGCCCCCTGGAAGTTTTTATTTCAAAATCAGATAACCACAAGAGTTTTATCGGCTTTATTAATCTTGGCTACTGGTTTTAACCGTGGCCCGGGAAAAGGAGGCATCTATGAAAAAAGTTGCGCTTATTTCTATCCTGCTTGCTTGTTTTTTCCTGCTGCTGGTGTGCTGCGCAACGACCAGAAGAGGAAATGTCCGGCAACAACGCATCGCCGCTTCTTATGACAAGCTGTTCCCCTATTATATCGAAGTCGCCGCGGTAAGCCAGATCAAGCCAAAGGGCGCCCCCGCAGGCGGCAGCGCCGGCCATGCGGTCATGTACCTCAAGGGCGTTTGTCGCGACGAATCGGCCGCCTATCCGCGATTGCGCCTGTGCGATAAGGACGAAAGTGATTTTTCCGACCCTAACAATGGCGTCGGCGTCAGCGTTAACAAGGAATTTAAAAATGTAAACTGGATAGCCGTGCCGGGCAAGGACTTGTTTTACTATGGCCTGCTTTCAGCAGAACAAACCCTGACGCAGGCGCGCTTTGACGCCGCCATCGACGTTGCCGTCAAAGAGGGCGTGTTTAAGAATGTGCAACTGCACCAAAAATACCTCGAAAAAAAGTCTGCCGATATTTCGATGGAAGAATATGTGGCGCTGCGTTCCATCGGCACCGACTTTGCGCTTGCCTTTGGACGCAGTTGCTTTATTGTACGTCTTCCCATGACCAGGGAGGTGTTGGCCAAAGTCGTTGAATATTTGAACGGCTTGAACGAGGAGTATTACCTTGGCGAGGCCGATTATAACTGGAGCGGCTATTCCGACAACTGCGCCCATGCCATACACAACGCCCTGGCTCAC
>JAJRST010000403.1 GCA_024278645.1 bacterium
ATGAGGTCGTCGAAATAGGCGGCGTCGTCTTTCGTGCCGACGCCGATTTTACCGCGCACAAACGTGTCGTCAAAGTATTCGAAAATCAAAATGTCGTGTGATGTGACTTGAATTTTACCGTTATCCGATTTAACCGATACTGTAAAATAGTATGGGTCGTCTAGCTGCGGCGTGGCGCACCTGGCCAGTATCTGATCCTCGCCGAAATGTCGCAGCAGCAGCACGGTTTCATTTTCCTTGGCGTTAAAGGAAACATAGTAAAAGTTGTTTTGGTCCTGATAGTTGAAAATCAACCCAAAATCCGCTTCGGGATTCGAGTTGATATTTTCCGCCGTCCGAACGGCGGCGGTAAATGTGACGGTGGAAAACGTTTTTCGCGAATAGATGGCATATTCGTTGAGATAGTCGTCCTCGGCATTGATGCGCGTGTTCCATTGGTGCAGCGAGTAATCGCCATAGTCCTGTTCAACTCTCCAGTTGGAGGGATTGGACATGTCCCAACCATCGGCGCTCAGGTCTTCAAAATCCTCGGACAGAAGAGCGTCGTTTTTATAGGCGAAAGCCCGGTTTGGCGCCAAGACCGCTATCAAAAAAAATAGCGTTAAAAGGCTGACGGTGACAGATATCTTCATGAATGTTCTCCCGCTTTTATTTTTACCGGTTTTTGTCATTGAAAAACGTCTGCCGCGGGCCATTGGAAATGCAATGACGCTGCCGTTGGCAGGCTGTTTCAATTAGTAAAATAATTATTGATGAAATCCGGGAAAGATGCAGGATGCCGCTTGAATTTTTACGGGATTCATTTTTACCGATTCATGGTTATTCAATTCGGCTTTAAAATAACCCGTTTTGCAAGAACAGATGGCAAAGGATGCATGTTATTGGGCAAGTGCAGCAGATGATGCTCGAATGTGATGCAACTGTTGAAGCTTTTGAAATGGAATTGTATTACGCCTTATGGTTGCCTCGCTACTCCCACGGATGTGCCGTTTCCGCGCCGGTCATTTCGTTCTGACCCACGGAATCAGTCACCGGCATGATTGCCAAATAATACGGCAGACGACCTTTGATGCGGAAAACTGAACGCATGGCCGTGCGGATAATGCAAAACAAACCCCTGAAAATGAAATATTAAAATGGAAATTCCAGCCCTACACTTGTTGCCAGACTTTCAACGGCGTTGGGTATGGTTTTACTTTCAGGATCGATCGTTTGCTGTTCAATAATATCCAGGGCCACCGAGGTGAGCGACGAGCGCACGCCAAATCGCAGCCAACCGGGCTGGTCGCCGATTTTGAACCAGCGGTTGAACGGCATTTTTACGGCGACGCCGCCGCCGATGTGCGTGGTGACCCGAAACGGCGCGACAGTGGATTCGTCGTTCATAAAACTGTCGGATCGATAAACGCCGCCGGCATTTATGCGCACCGGCAGCCAGGGCAAGGGAATGTCAATGTAGGCGCCCAGATAGGTGGAGAGCAAGTCAGGTACGTTTTGCGGCACGTCGGCCCCGGCAAAGGCGCCGATGCCGAGAAAGTATAAGCCGAGGGAAAATGAGTTGTAGCCGCCGATGTTAATCATGCCGTTGTCGGACCAGCTCAATGTATCCTTGGCAAACTGATTCAGATCCATTTTAACGCGTCCGCTGATGGCGGGATCCGCGGTGACCTCCAGCTCGATGTCGGAGAACGTCGCATCTTCCGGCAGGCCCGAAGTCACGATGGTGGTGATGTCATAACTGCCATTGATGGATGCTTTAAAGCCGTGGCTGAAATTGGCGCCAAGCGAGAGCACGCCCCAATTCATAACGCCGCCCAGGGAGAGAGCGTATCTGTGGCCGGAGACCTGGAATTTGTACATCGCCGTCAGCGGTTCATCATAAAATGAAACGTCGGCGCCAACGCTGCCAAGCCAGGGCTGGTTGGTTGCCGGATCGACGCCATAGGGGATGCCGGTCACCGAGGCGTTTCCCTGCGCCGTCGTCGAAATATAGCCTGTCTCGTTGCTGGAAGAAATACGATAATAGGTCAACCCCATGCCCAGGGCGAATACGCCCTTTTCAACGGCAATGGCCGCCTCGATGGGCAAAATGGAGAGATACAACTCGGCCGGTTTGCTGTGCAGCCCGAGCGAGAGTTTGCTTGCAACGTTCCAGGTGACCGGTATTTCATCCACCGGCAGATCGGGAACCATCTCTTTTGTTATGGGTTGGTCAAAATCAAAGTTGGCGTTGACGTTCAACAGCCCCCAGGCATCCAAGGTAATGCCGCCCTTTCGCGCTTGCAGCATGGAGACGCCCCAGGTCCAGGCGCCGTGCTGCTGCGCATAGCCGATGGCGCCGATACCGCCGACTTCCTTCATTTCAACGTCGGCGTCGACGCTGAACGGCATATAGACGTTGTTGTCATCGAGGAGCTGGAAGGTAAAGCGTCCGCTGGATGATTGCGACGAGCCGTAAGCGATGGTGAACTGCCGGCGGCTCACCGACCGCAGCCCCGCCGGGTTGCTGTGCATACCCAGAACGCCGCTGCCGAGCGCCGGATTGATATAGCCGGGATTGAGGAAGAACAACGTCGCCTCCGGTGCGCTGGTGGTGTAAGAGGCGGTGATTTGTTGCGCCACGGTTACGTTGCTCGCCGCGATGAAAATGGCGATGACAAAAAGGAAAAATGTCTTTTCAACAAGTTTTTTCGGGCGGGGAAAAAAGCAAGCATCCGTTTTCATAAGCAGGACCTTTAAAGTGTGTGACGTCAAAGAGCGACGCGGAAAAAGCTGATTTGCACATACTTTAATATTTACGGATTTTTTTGAAATTAGCAAACTATTTTTTATGATGATTAACGTACAAGTTTGAAATCGGTTCCCTTGATGGCGTTCAACAAATGAGCCCCAATTGCCGACTCGCTCAACCGGCCCCAAAATTCGGGGTCTGTTTTGGCGCTGTTCAGGGTGTGTGTTGAAAAAGCTGATTGAAGCGCTGTGTTTTGAACCAATAGTTTCGGGCTTGACGCGCGCTGCCGGACTGTTTGGCGGTTGAACTTGGACAAGCCTGTAATAAGACCCGCTCCATCCATGAGGTTGAGATAATGGGCCAGCGTCGTTGTGTTGCCGGCGTCCTGCAATTGCCCAAGCATTTTTTGATAAGATAAAATTTGCCCGGAATACTATTTACTCAATACGTTGAGTAAAATTACTCGATACAATGAGTAAAATCAACGTTTTTCTTTAAAACCTTTTATTGAATTATTGTCTTTCCCGCCCATCGAAACAAAATACACCCTCGTCGAGTTGAACGATAATGTTGTATCGCCGATTATGGCGCCGGGAATGAGTCGATTATGGAATAAATGTTGCATGTTTCTGCTTTTCCCGCTTTCAAGCGTAAAGATGTGCAAATTTCGACCATTTCGCATCCCTGCTTGTGCATTTTAACTGAATGGCAATTTATTATCATTTCAAATTGTTTGCTCACATTGGGGACGAATGAAACTTTAATTTAAAGAGGTATCATCAATGAGACGAATGTTACGTGCCTGTGTCCTCATTTTTTTTGTTTTGAATTTATCCGCCGATCTTTTTGCTCAATCTGTTGTTATCAATGAAATTATGGCGATGAACAAGGACGCCGTCTTTGACCCGGATTTTCACCAATCCGGCGACTGGATCGAGCTTTACAACAGGGGGCTGAGCACGCAGTCGCTGGCCGGCTATTATCTCACCGACGACCCCAACAATTTGCAAAAGTGGCGCATCCCGGAAGCGACCATCGCCGCCAACCAGTATCTCCTCGTCTGGGCCGACGGCCGCGATCAGGTTGTGAATAATATGCACACCAATTTCAAATTAAGCGCATCCGGCGAGTGGCTGGCGTTGGTCGGGCCGGACGGCGCCATTGCCGACTCTTTGAGCTTCGGTCAACAGTTTGAAGACATTTCCTACGGTCGCGAGCAGGATCACTATTTTACAATCGGTTATTTCAAACA
>JAJRST010000404.1 GCA_024278645.1 bacterium
CGACGTCCATGCTTCGTTCACGACATAGATGCGAAAATCGCGGGCGCTGTCATTCACAGCCGACCACAACCTTATTTCCTTTGGCGGAAACGCCGGATTTATTTTGATGTGAATTTCGCCGTTGTCAACCTTCCAGTCAAAGTCCGGCCGCGGCGCATCTTTTACAATGCTGTTGAAAAAGGCGATGAGCGTCTCTCCCGCGTCCGTCCCATCCAGCGAGTGGCCTGTATTGGGCACATAGCGGATGTGCTTCTCGCCGACAAGATCGTCCCAATAGAACTGCCAGGAATCGCTGACAAAGAATTCGTCGTCCGCGGCGTTGATCAGCATTTTCGGCAGCGTCAACATGTCGCGGTAGGAATAGGGGTCCACTATATCGAGCAGACGATTGAATTCGAGCGAACCGAACCAGTCCATGACGCCCTCGTTGACATAGTCTTCGACCGCCGGCGACCATTCGCCGTAGGCGCGCCAGTGATGTTGAAAAGAGGGGCCGACGTTCAACACATCGATGACGATGGGAGCGATGGCGACGACGCGGTCATCGGCGATGGCCGTGGTCCAGGTGGTCCAGCCGCGTTTGGAGCCGCCGGCGACGACAAAATTGTCAATGGAATGATCGAGTTCCTTTTTGAGATACTCTTGCGCTGCATCCATGGCCCGGACGGCCGCGCGGGTCATCGGCAGCCGGGGCAGCCATTCGACGCTTTCTTTCCCGGCGCCCTCTTCCATGAATTTCCGCCAGCCGTAGGCGATCAGCTCATCTTCTTCGCGACCGCCAAAATCATCATCGACAAAATGCAGGGGTTGATTCGGCACGTTATGCAGAGACATGGTCACAGCGCCCGTCTTTTTCGCCGCAGCGATGATCAGACCGTTGGCGTCTCCGGGATCTTTATCATCCCGGTCGCCGCCGCCTATAAAAAGCAAGGCCGTGGAACTGGAAAGTTTTTCCGGTACAACGATGGACAACCAATGCCACCACTCCGGATCCTTGACCTCGTCCGTCGTCAGCCACTGGCCGGACACCATGCGCAGGATATACGTTTTATATCCATCGCCCTGAATCACTTTATGCAGATCATAGTGAAAAGAAGGATCCTTTTGAGAGGCGTACTCTTTTAGCGGATTGTATTTCGCGCTTTGTTCCTGCCCGGGAAAGTTCCCGCAGCCTGCGAAATAGACGACGATAAATAAAACGACAACAAAACGGGCAAAGCCATTACGGATGCAACGATTCATTGCTCCTCCTTTTTTGTTTGCGCCGACCTGGCTTTCAGGACAATTCGGCGGTTGCGGATATAGTCAATTCGGATTAATGTACGGAAAGTGCATCTACAATTCAATCTGATATTTTTCAAAAAGGGATTGCACGAAATTTCATTGGACATGAACCGGGACGAGCCGGCCGATTGAAGAGAACTTTGGCGTAATGCATGGAAAACAGAGATTTGTGAAATAGCACGCCCAGCAGGATTCGAACCTGCGACCTACGGATTAGAAGTCCGTTGCTCTATCCAGCTGAGCTATGGGCGCATTTTATCTCTTGATCAACAAGATTTAAGCTAAAAATATTTTAGGAAAATTGCAAGATTTCTTTTTCCTTCACTTTCAAATTCATAATGCGCGTCAAATCGGGTCACTTTTCAATCACATTGCAAAATATTCGCTTGATTAAATGTTATTTATTGCATAATATCTGTAAAATTTAACATAGAAAATCTTGAGGATGAGCCATGACGGACGCGAGTAAAGAGCTCATGAACGAGGCAGTTTATACAATTGGCCACGCCTCTGAGAAACTTGGCGTCGCCGTGCCGACGCTGCGAATGTATGAAAAGGCGGGGCTCATTATACCGTACCGTACGAAAACAAAGAGGCGCCTTTATTCTCGCAATGATATAAAACGGCTCCAGGTCATCATCGACCTTATCCGTGTTCGGCGCTTGAATATCGAGTCAATCAAGTATATCATTTCTTTGACGCCATGCTGGAAGGTGATAGAATGTCCCACAGAGGTTCGAGAAAAATGTCCGGCATATACGGAGAGCTCGACGCCTTGCTGGATACTGGCGAACGGTTGCAATCATAAATCCAAGGATGATTGTCGGACGTGCGAGGTCTATCTTTCTTGCATTGCATCACTAAAAAATCCCAAGGAGTTTTTAAAATCCTTTACAAAGGACTGACCTCTTGATCACATGTATATGTTGGAGAGGCCAAGAGTTGGAAGCAATTTTGCCTTCGTCAGATTGCTCTTTGAATTTGCGAAAATATTTTTCCAACCCGGCCATTTCAACACCCCTAACCCGCTTCAAGACAATGAACAGAAATTTCAAATAATCTAAACCAACGAGGAAAAGGAGATGAAATTTAGACTGCCACAATCCGTTTACAACCCAATATCTTATGCCGGAGCCGCCATTGCGCTCATTTCAACATTCATGTTTGTCTTCCTGTACGTTCTGGCCTCCCTGTCCAGCATAGATCATGCCTACACCGGTATTGTCATCTTTCTCATTGTGCCGGCGTTCATTATTCTGGGACTG
Source organism: bacterium (assembly GCA_024278645.1). Classification (GTDB taxonomy): domain Bacteria; phylum Zhuqueibacterota; class Zhuqueibacteria; order Residuimicrobiales; family Krinioviventaceae; genus JAJRST01. The sequence continues at coordinate 2,550 of JAJRST010000404.1, forward strand.
ATCCTCATCCCCATAGGCATGGCGCGTACAATTCATCGGCAAAAACGCCTGGGGAAGCTGCCCCGGGAAGCATTTCCAATTCTCGACCTCAACCAACCCCGACACCGAAATGCAGTCATTATATTTTCCATTGGCACTATCATTTTCCTCTTTCTCTCCGCACTGGGAAGCTACGAAGCTTATCACTACACCGAATCCGTGGAATTTTGCGGCAAGGTGTGTCACGAAGTCATGCACCCGGAATATATCGCCTACAACAAATCGCCTCATGCCAGGGTCACCTGCGCCGAGTGTCACGTCGGCGAAGGCGCCAACTGGTACGTAAAATCAAAACTCAGCGGCTTGTACCAGGTTTATGCCGCGCTTGCCAACGTCTACCCCAAGCCGATCCCCACGCCGATCAAGAACCTGCGTCCGGCGAGAGAAACCTGCGAAGAATGCCATTGGCCGCAAAAAACCTATGGCAAGCAACAACGAAAGTCCATCTATGTGCTGCCCGATGAACAGAACACACAATGGGGGATCGACCTTTTAATGAACACCGGCGGCGGCAACCCGGCCCTGGGCAACAACAGCGGCATCCACTGGCATATCAATCCTGATATTGAAATCGAATACATCACCACGAATGAACAACGCTCGGTTATCCCACGCGTCATTTTACGCGACAAAAAAACCGGCGAAGAAACTATTTTCGAAGATAAAGACAATCCTTTTGACGAAGAAAACGCTGATTTCGTCGAACGCAGGATAATGGACTGCATCGATTGTCACAATCGACCGGCGCACACTTACGACGACCCCAGCCGCTTTGTCAATGTGGCCATCGCCGCCGGCGTCATTCCCACATCGCTGCCATTCATCAAAAAAACAGCGGTCGAAGCGTGCATGCAGGAATATGAAACAACAGAAGAAGCGATGGCCGGCATACGCGAATATATGACGACATTCTATCAGGAGAACTACCCTGACCTGGCGGCAAAGTATAAAGACGATTTGGAAAAAGCCATTGCCGGCGTACAAGATGCTTTTTCTGAAAACATCTTTCCTTTCATGAAGGTATCCTTTGAGCAATACCCCGATAATATCGGCCACATGAACAGCGAGGGCTGCTTCCGTTGCCACAACGACAGGCACGCCAGCGACGACGGCCGCGTCATCACCAAGAAATGCGTGAGTTGCCATACAATCATGGCGCAGGGGCCGGTTGAATCCATGACTTTCGCAAGTTCGCAGGAGGGTCTGGAGTTTCAGCATCCGGTTGACATTGACGGCGCGTGGAAGGAAATGGGCTGCTACGAATGTCACAACACGCCGCCGCTCGATTTCTAGCCGACGTCATGTTGTTCCCGTTCTCAAGCTGTTCTTGCACCCAAGATGCAGCTTGGGTGCAAAAATAAAACAATAATGGGAGCCGGATTAAGGAATATTTGCAAAAGACCGCTGTGCATCATTTCAGGCTCCGGCCGGAGCCTGAAATGACGCCTGACATACACGAACAATGTTTTCATACTTTTTCAGTTGCGGATATTTTACAGATTTCTTACATTTCCCGTCCCAAACCGAATTGAATCACTAATCTGACAGGGTGCCGCCTTGACATATTCATATATCGGATACCAGTCGCTCAACATTGCTCTTGCTCTTTCCCTTTATGCGACGATTCTGTTTTTCGCCGACGGGAAAAATCCTTTTTCAAAATATATTGCCAGCGCCCAGCGGGCGGTCATGGCTGTATTGGTCCTTATTGTTATAGCCTCCCTGGCGCTATGGTACGCGTTGTTTACGCGGGACTTTCAGATCGAATATGTGGCGAGTTATTCGAGC
>JAJRST010000405.1 GCA_024278645.1 bacterium
AGCACGGCCATCGGCAAGGGATTGGCCCTGCCGCATGCGCGGACGCAACACATCGATCAAATAACCGTGGCCATGACGCGGTTGAAAGAGGGCGTCGACTTTGGCGCCGCGGATGGCGAACCTGTCAATCTCATCTTTCTCCTGGGTACGCCGCTGAAAGCCGTGGGGGAATACCTGTCGGTTCTTGCCAAGTTGTCAAAAATATTAAAAGATGACAAAACCCGCAAAAAAATACTAAAAGCAAAATCTGCCGTCGAAATAAAAAATATATTTGTTGAAGCGGAGACGTGAGCAAAGAGTCGGCGGACGATAGAACGCGCTACAAATACGGGCACTGCTCATGAGCTGGCTCACACGATTTCATAATTATTTCACAAAGGATGCAAGCCAATCAACGGGACGATTATTTGTCGGCAGTATTCTTGTCGGTATAGTTTCCGGTCTCGGCGCTATTCTGTTTTTTACTCTGCTAGGGTGGGTCAGCCACGCGGTTTTGCAGGTGGCGGCCAATTATTACGCCCCCGAACCCGCGGGCGAAGCAAGCGCTTTTGAACCCGTCGGCGGAGCGATTCGCTGGTGGATACTTCTCATCGCCCCGGCCATCGGCGGTTTGATCTCCGGCATCCTGGTCTTTACCTGGGCGCCGGAGGCGGAAGGCCACGGCACCGACGCCGTCGTCGAAGCCTTTCATCACAAGCAGGGCTTTATCCGCAAACGCGTCCCCTTTATTAAAACAATCGCCTCTATCGTCACCATCGGCACCGGCGGCAGCGCCGGGCGCGAAGGGCCGATTGCGCAAATCGGCGCCGGCTTTGGCTCCTACCTGGCGACGACGCTGCGTTTGACCGACGATGAACGCAGGACGCTGATGTTGAGCGGCGCGGCCGGCGGCATTGGCGCCATCTTTCGTTCGCCGCTTGGAGGCGCCCTTTTCGCCGTTGAAGTTCTGTACAAACGTGATTTTGAAGCAAAATCGTTGATTCCCGCCCTGGTATCCTCTATCGTCGCTTTTTCCATTTTTTCCGTGCGCTTTGGTTGGGGTTTGATGTTCGACACGCCGAGCTATGTGTTCCGCCATCCGGTGGAGCTTTTGTTTTATGCGGTTTTCGGCCTGGTGTGCGCCATTGTCGGCATTGTTTACATCAGGGTCTTTTATGGTCTGCGCGACCACCTGTTTCACAGAATTCCCATATTGCCGCATTTGCGGCCGGCCATCGGCGGCCTTTTGGTCGGCGTCATCGGCGTTTTTGCGCCGCACATTTTGGCTTCCGGTTATGGCTATTTACAACAAGCGATGCAGGGCGAACTGACGATTCATTTCATGCTTGCGGCCATGGTGCTGAAAATACTGGCCACTTCATTTACGATCAGCAGCGGCGGCAGCGGCGGCGTGTTCGCGCCTTCGTTGTTTATCGGCGGCATGCTCGGCGGCGCTTTTGGTCAAATTTCAGCCAATCTGTTTCCGGATTTAATCAGCAATCCCACCTCTTTTGTTCTCGTCGGCATGGGAGCGTTTTTCGCCGGCGCCGCCAAGGTGCCGATTTCCTCGATGATTATGGTCAGCGAAATGACCGGCGGCTATCAACTGCTGGCGCCGATGATGCTCAGTTCTTCCACGGCTTTCCTGGCAAACTCCCGTTGGACGTTGTACGAAAAGCAGGTGAACCGCATGGCCGATTCGCCGTCGCATTTGGGCGATTTTACCATCGACGTCCTGGACACCATGGTCGTCGAACAGGCCTACCGCCCGAACCCTGACATCCCCCGGATTCAAAAGAGCACGCCCCTTTCCGATCTACAGCCGCTGTTTGCCGAACGTTCCGAAAGCTATTTCCCGGTCGTCGATGAGCAGGACAATATTGTCGGCATCATTTCGCTGCGCAACGCCCGCAAGGTGTTGTTCGAGGAAGAGATGGGGCATCTGCTCATCGCCCAGGACCTCATGACCCCGGCCGTCACCGTGACGCCGGCGGAGAGCATGCGCAGTGCATTGAAAAAATTCCTCGATTCCGATTACGGACAGCTCATTGTCGTCGATTATCAGGATGAGCGCAAAATCCTGGGCCTCATCAGTCATGAGGATATTATCCAGTCCTACAATGAAGAAATCGCTCGCCGTAAACTGACCGTCTGATCACCCTATTATTATTTTCTTCCGTCGAATTTTTGTACGCATTTCTTAAAGTTGCCGTTATTTCTATTTTACGGTGTTCCCTCGGGTTGCATCCTTCCCCCCAAATTCTATTTTGGGTTGTAGAGAGAGAATAATATTTCCATTGAGGCTGGAGGAGGTTATGAGTAGAGGCATTATGATAAAAACATCTTTTTTATGCGGGAAATATTTCATACATTCTTGTGGGAAATTTCCATAGCATCAACGTTCACCTCTGTTCCGCACCCCGTTGTTCCTGCATTTTACGATCATCCACTGTTCATTATGCTCTCGAGAGGCTAGGAGGTTTTAACATGGCGCGAAAGAGATATTTCTTTCTGATCGTACTATTCCTTTCTTCAATCTGTTTTGCCGGGGCCGGTTTTTATGAGGATGCCGGCGCCAACCAGTACCAAAAGGTCGCCTTTGATTTCGGCAGCGGCCTTGAATGGAAACGCGTGGTCACCGAGGTCGACGGCCAATACTACGGCCACAAAGGCGCCGGCGACGTCTGGCTGCTCAAGGGCGGCGAAGCTTTTGTGTGGAAGGATAACGGCAGCGACGTCACTTCGGTGACGCTGCATTATCGAATTTACAAGGACGGTGAAACGCCCCCGGCTTTTTCGGACATCAATTTGCCGTGGGATTCCAACGTCGGCGGCAACAACCAACGATGGGCGTCGACGGCGGAAAACATCGACATCATCGCCGCCTCCAGTTCGGCGGGCCGCTGGTATGTGGAATTCTATTATTCGGCGACGACCAATGGCGTGGACGCGGCGCCGGTCATCTACTTTAGCAACAACGGGGCGAATTATACCCTGTATTTTGACCGCGACGTCATTTCCGTCGAGTTGACCTCTTTTGACGCGGTGCGCCAGGATGACCTCGTTCTCATCCGCTGGTCGGTCGCATCGGAAATTAATCACGCGGGATACAATCTCTGGCGCAGCCA